>JAJRVW010000145.1 GCA_024277115.1 Calditrichota bacterium | reverse complement strand
TTTCTTTCACTAATCCTATATTTTGATTTTCTCTTTTTGCCATGTTTTTTCCTTTGTTTTTTTGGTCAAACTAAATTTAGGAAGGACATGGCAATTTTTCACATATTTGCCTTTTTACACAAATTTAAGGACGCAATCTCGAAAATAAAAAGAGATTGCCGGTAGAATATAATAAAGTGGATATTTTTATAATAAGTAAATGTGTTTTTTTTAGGACAATCTTGAGTTAAGTAAAATTTGGATTACAAAGAAGTGGGTTCGATATTATTTAAAATGATTGGAACTTTATTTAATTGCATGCAGTTTTGATGCTGTTTAAATAATAAAATTATAAATGATATAAAAAATTATCTTCTATTTAAAGAAGGAAAGGAGTTCAAAATGAGACATCAGAAAAGTCCATTCGCATTAATCGCCGGTTTAATTACAATCGGGATTGTTGTAGGTGTGGTGATGACTTCAAATTTTGGGGCGCATTCCAGTCTAGGCGCAACCCCGACAGGCACGATTTATACAGAAAATACCGTACGGATGGTTCAGGATACACAGCCACTTACAGCCGGTAATTTTAATCCGGGTACACAATTTGTTGACATTGTAGAAAAAGTGAGGCCATCGATTGTTTCAATTTATACGGTAAAAATGGTTAAAATGGGTAAAAACCCTTTTTATGAATTTTTTGGCAGGAAAAACCCTATACCCGATGATGGTAACCATGAACAGCGACAGGGTGGAATGGGGTCAGGGATAATTATCAGTAAAGATGGTTATATCTTAACCAACAACCATGTTGTTGATGACACAGATGAAATTAATGTTAAACTAATCGATCATCGGGAATTTAAAGCGGAGATCGTTGGCCGTGACCCCAAAACGGATATCGCACTTTTAAAAGTTGATGCAGAAGATCTGCCTATTTCGGTTTTGGGCAACTCGGACGAAACAAAAATAGGCGAATGGGTGATGGCGTTTGGCAGTCCGCTTAATTTAACTTCCACAGTTACCGCAGGGATTGTAAGCGCTATTGGCCGGAATGTAAGCCTGCTTGGCGGTGGTGACGCAATCGAAAATTTTATCCAGACTGATGCCGCCATAAACCCTGGAAACAGCGGTGGGGCGCTTGTTAATTTACGCGGAGAGGTAATTGGCGTAAATTCGGCCATCGCTACCCGTACAAATTATTATATGGGTTACGGTTTTGCCGTACCTATAAATATTGCAAAAAGTATTATTGATGATTTGATGAAATATGGTGAAGTACGACGGGGCTACCTGGGTGTTTATATTGCAGAAGTAACACCGGTGGTTGCTAAAGGAGTCGGTTTAGATAAACCAATCGGGGTACTTGTAACAAGCTTACAAAAAGGGCGGGCGGCAGATCAGGCTGGCATTCAATCGGGCGATGTAATTTTAAAGGTAAATGGTGAGGTTGTAGACCAGCCCAATGAGTTACAGGCAAAAGTTGGCACTTTTAATCCCGGTGAAGAGATCGAGATTGAAGTATGGCGTGATGGAAAAACCCGGACATTTAAAATTATTTTACAAGATAAAGATGGCGAAACGGAACTATCCGCAAAAACTAAACCGGAGAAAACGCACAAAGACTTGCCCGAGCTGGGCCTTAATTTACAAGATTTGTCAACACGCCAGCTGAACCAATTTGATCTTGATGGTGGCGTTGTAGTAGTTTCGGTAGAACGCTATAGCGCGGCAGCCGAAGCCGGTATCCGCCGGGGAGATGTGATCTATGAGATGAATGGAAAAACTGTTGAAAATGTACGGGATTTTAATGATAGCCTTGAAGGGTTTAAGAGTGGTGACGTTGTAAAAATTAAAATACGCAGCAAATTAGAAAATCAAACAAATTTTGATCGATTAGTTTTTATGGAAATCCCGGAGAGTAAAAACTAACAATATAAAAGTAAAAAATTAAAACCTTCCAGAATGTGAATCTCTGGGAGGTTTTTTTATTTAAACCTGTCAAAAAAAAACATTGCTGTCATTATGACAGCAACCTCTCTTTATATTGATTTTGGCTTAAGTCTTTGTTTTTTAAGTTTTTGCGGAAGATATTAAATTTGGCATGATGATTGCAGTAAGCTGTGCCATGAAAATTGAATAAACAAATCTTAAAATAAATTTGAAAAGAGGATATTAAAATGGGAAAAATTATAGGGATAGACTTAGGAACAACCAACTCGGTTGTATCAGTTATGGAAGGTGGCGAAGCGGTTGTTATTTCCAATGCAGAAGGTACACGCACCACGCCTTCGGTTGTGGCATTTACAAAAAAGGTGAACGCCTTGTTGGTGCGCCCGCAAAAAGACAAGCGGTTACCAATCCACAAAATACAGTATTTTCAATTAAACGTTTTATGGGACGCTTTTATAACGAAGTAAGTTCGGAAATGAAAGAAGTACCCTTTAAAGTTGTAAAAGGCAATAATGATGTAGTAATGGTCGATGCCGGCGATAAACAATATTCACCACCGGAAATTTCTGCCATGATCTTACAAAAAATGAAACAAACCGCAGAAGATTATCTTGGTGAAAAAGTGACAGAAGCAGTAATCACCGTTCCGGCTTATTTTAACGATGCACAAAGGCAGGCCACAAAGGATGCAGGTAAAATTGCAGGGCTCGAAGTAAAGCGAATCATTAATGAACCGACCGCTGCATCTTTGGCTTATGGCCTTGATAAAAAAGATGATGAGATGATTGCCGTGTTTGACCTTGGTGGTGGAACATTTGATATTTCCGTTTTGGAAATCGGCGACAATGTTGTGGAAGTTAAATCTACTAATGGTGATACACACCTTGGCGGGGACGATTTTGATCAACGCCTGATTGATTATCTTGCAGAAGAATTCTTAAAAGATGAAAATGTTGATTTACGTAAAGACCCGATGGCTTTACAACGTCTTAAAGAAGCTGCCGAGAAAGCTAAGGTAGAGCTATCTTCTTCTTCTGAGACAGAAGTTAACCTGCCTTTTGTAACTGCAACGGAATCTGGGCCAAAGCATTTAAACATTACAATTACACGTTCCAAGTTTGAGCAGATTGTTGATGATCTTATCCAACGGACGCTGGAACCATGTAAACAAGCATTAAAGGACGCGGGCGTAAAAACAAGTGAAATTCAGGAAGTAATTCTTGTTGGCGGGTCATCACGTATTCCGAAGGTTCAGGAAGTTGTAAAAGAATTTTTTGGAAAAGAGCCACATAAAGGCGTTAACCCGGATGAAGTTGTTGCCATTGGTGCAGGGATTCAGGGTGGTGTACTAACAGGTG
Source organism: Calditrichota bacterium (assembly GCA_024277115.1). Lineage (GTDB taxonomy): Bacteria > Calditrichota > Calditrichia > Calditrichales > J004 > JABFGF01. The sequence continues at coordinate 102,027 of JAJRVW010000145.1, read as the reverse complement.
ATGTGAACGATATTCTTTTATTGGATGTGATTCCATTGTCTTTGGGTATTGAAACACTTGGGAATGTCAGTACAAAACTGATTGAAGCCAATACAACGATTCCCACAAAAAAATCGCAAATATTTTCAACCGCAGCAGATAACCAAACATCTGTAGAAATTCATATTTTGCAGGGCGAGCGTGAAATGGCTGTGGACAACCGTTCTCTTGGCCGCTTTATTTTGGATGGGATTCCTCCTGCCCAACGCGGGGTGCCACAGGTAGAAGTAACGTTTGATATTGATGCCAACGGCATGTTGCATGTTTCGGCAAAAGACAAGGCAACAGATAAAGAACAATCCATCAGGATTGAAGCGTCTAGTGGTTTAAGCGAAGCCGAAATTGAAAAAATGCGTAAAGATGCCACGGCACACTCTGCCGAAGATAAGCGCAAGCGAGAAGAAATTGATGTTAAAAACCAAGCTGACTCAGTTGTTTATCAAACAGAAAAACAAATTAAAGAATTTGGCGATAAACTGGGCGATGAAGACAAAGGCAAGATTTAAGCTGCCATTGGCCGTCTTAAAGAAGCTCAAAAAGGCGCTTCCGTCGATGAAATAAAATCTGCCCTGGATGCGGTAAATACAACCTGGAACGAAATTGCACAGAAGATGTATGCCCAAGGCCAGGGGCCTGACCAGGCCGGTGCACAGCCAGGAGCTGAGCAGGCACAACAAGACGCGCCTTCCGGTGCGGCAGAGCCTGAAACAGAAGAAGGCAAAGTTGAAGATGCCGATTATGAAGTTGTAGATGATGATGAAAAGAAAAAGTAATCTGTAAGTAAAATAATAAAAGGTTTCAGGTTTTAATTACCTGGAACCTTTTTTTTTGTCCAAAACGCATGCTATCATTTGGCGATGCTAAGCCTAAGTGGAAAATGGGCCAAAGTAATGCCAAAAATAAATTTGTCCCACTCTCCAAATCCTAAATATAAACCGGGTTTAAAACCTGCTATTTCTGTTAAGCCAGGATAAATATTTAGCCGCACATTATACAATCCCGGTCCGGTAATTAAAAGCGAAGCTACCAACGAGTTTTCGATGTCATAAAAAAAACCCAGCGCACCATCGGTCTCATCGGGTACAGTTACCCGTGAATTACGACGGATTTTAGTTTTAAGCCTGTTTACAACCTGCCCTGCACCAAAAGAAAAATTATGTTTTTTATCCGTAGAATAGGTTACCCCGGCAATGCCATAAATTCCCCAATACCAGAAAAATGAATAATCGTCGAAAAATCCGGGATCATATTTTATAACAAATTGCTGACCGGTATTCTCCAGAAAATTATTTCGGACAGTAAAGACGGGTTGAAGGGACCAGTCGTATAGAGGAATGGTTTTTGAGAAGAAACGCTTTACGGCATCAAACTCAAACAACACATACCCGAGAGGATTAAAAATCAACAAGTCGGCAATTGGGTCTGTATGAACACCTTCAAAGCCATAATTTTCTACGACTTCATTTAAAAATTGATACGCGGTGGATGTAAGAAGAGAGGCCGTTTTGGGATATGGAAAACCTTGCGAGCGGTACCACTCGGCTGTTTTGACATATAACATTCCGCCGCCAATCATGTGATGGGCATAATTTGGAAAATATTGTGCTTTATCTTTGCGGATACTTACAGGAAATATTTCTTCACTTAAAAAATAATTCGTGCCGTATTGTTTAATCGCCTTTTGGGCATGTGTCAGGTTCCACCAAACATTTTTAATGGCAATCTTATAATTTACCTTTGTTATATCTTTACTATGCCCGCCATTTCGTAAAATATCGAAAGAACCATTCATGAAAAGGGTGAGCGGGTTAAAATATAACTCTGAACCTATTTTGGCATCCGGGTTATAAAAATAGTTTTTGGCATCTTGTGCAGAGGCCATCTGAAATAGAAAGATGAGTATTAAAATGATGCGTGTCATTATTGCAGGTATTGTTTGGAAATTTTAATATATCTTTTTTAAAGTTCTCACAAAAGTAGAATTTTACATTTAGCGGCCAAATCAAAATATGATATCGATCATTTGAAATAACATTTAAAGATGTGAAATTTATTTTATCGATACATGAATTCCACTTGGCATAACTGTTGCAACATCTCCAAATAAAAATAAAAGGTTAAACTATGGCGACCGAATTAGATAAATTGTTTAAAGGTTTCTCGATAAAAGAAATCGAAGACATCATGTTTACTGCGGTAGATGGCGTAAAAAAGCTAAAGAAAAAGGTTGTGTTTCCAGGGATCAATCAAGATAAAGAGCGCCACAAACAACGTATCGCAAACTGAGTAAATTGTTTACACCCTCCCGTTTCTCCACGGAAAACCATTTTTTATTTTTTTATTTATTTTTCCTTCCTATTTTGCTGCATTAAAAATACCCAACTCGAAAGCTACAATCCTTAATGCACTATTCAATTTATGATTTTGCCGGGAACATTGGCGTCGCCTTTATAATTATCACCTATCTTTTGTTACAACTTGGCAGGATGAATAGCACTGATATTTCGTATTCTCTTTTCAATGCCACAGGCGCATTGCTGATTGTCTTTTCTTTGTTGCAACAATTTAATCTTTCGGCCTTTATTGTAGAGGCATTTTGGTTTGTTATCAGCATCCTGGGTATAATCCGGTTTATACGAAATAAAAATAATTAATTTAATTATAGGGAGCTTAATGACAAAGAGATCAAAAATAGAATTTAAAAATAATGACGGAGAAACACTTTATGGGCTTTTTGAACAACCGGAACAGCCGGTTGCGTATGCTGTTTTTGCCCATTGTTTTACATGCTCCAAAGATATAGCGGCCGCCTCGCGAATAAGCAGGGCGCTCTCAAATAAAGGTATTGCCGTTTTACGATTTGATTTTACCGGCCTTGGCAATAGTGACGGAGATTTTTCAAATACAAATTTTTCATCCAATGTACAAGACCTGGTATGCGCAGCTAATTTTATGCGCGAGAATTACGCGGCGCCTGGCATTTTTATCGGGCATAGTTTAGGTGGGGCGGCGGTGCTTGTGGCTGCAACTGAAATTCCTGAACTTAAAGCCGTTGTAACAATAGGCGCACCGGCCACGGCAGCACATGTTAAACATAATTTTGCCGTCCATGAAAAAGAAATTCTGGAGAAAGGATTGGCCGAAGTAAACCTGGCAGGCAGAAAATTTACAATCAAGGAACAGTTTTTAAAAGATATCGATCTGTATGATAAAAGCCACCATGTCGCCGATTTGCGGAAAGCTTTGCTGGTGATGCACGCGCCCACGGATGGCACCGTTTCAATAAATGAAGCCGCTAAAATTTATGGCGCGGCAAAACATCCCAAAAGTTTTATTTCCTTAGATAAAGCAGACCACCTATTAACCCGAAAAGAAGATTCTGAATATGTGGCCGGGCTTGTTGCCGCCTGGGTTGGAAAATATATTTAATTGGTTTCATGTAAATTTACTGTGGGATAAATTTGAGTTCTTAATCATGATCGTACTCGTTCTATTACTCGCTTTTAAGTTCTGAAGTTTATTCCAAATTTTTTTTGATTCCATTTATTTAACAATAATTTCTACACAATTAAAATCATTAGAGCCATATAATAATCCCTTTCAAGAAATTTACACGTAATTTCTTTACTAAAGTGAGTTTATGTTTCTTAAACTAAATGTAATTTTAATGTCGTGTGCTGTTAGTCTTTTTGCACAAAATACATCCATACATTTTACCCACCTAAATGTTGAAGACGGGCTTTCCCAAAGCTCCGTTTTTGCTATTCTGCAAGACAAAGACGGGTTTATGTGGTTTGGTACTGAAGACGGGCTAAACCGCTATGATGGCTATAATTTCCGGGTTTTTAAAACAAATATCTCAGATACAAACTCTCTTCCCAACAACATGGTTACGGCGCTTTTGCAAGATAAAAATAATTTTATCTGGATTGGCACTTCAGAAGGGCTTTGCAGGTATAATCCGCAAACCGAGAAAATAATCCGGTTTAATTTTATTGAGGCATTAGCCGGCTCTTATATAAACGCCATTTTTGAAAACAACCAAAATGAATTATTTATTGCGACACGTTCAAAGGGTTTGACCAGAATAGAAACGGCCTCAAAATCTTTTACCTCGTTTACAAAAATAGATACAATTGGCCGAAGCCGGGAAAATAAGTTCACCAACAGTATAAATGCAATCATACAGGTTGATGACTTAAGCTATTATTTTAGTACACCTGGTGGTTTGATCCGTTTTAATGCCCAGAAAAATCATTTTGAACGCTTTTCCTTCGACGGCGCCAATCCAAATTTTTATGCAAAATCGATCATTTTGGAGAAAACACGTCTCTTGCTTGGGACAGATAAATCAGGCTTACTGGCGTTTGATTTGCGAACGATGGAATTTTATGATCCTTTGGAAAAAACAGCCGGCATGCTGCCCATATCTAAAATTATGGATGTGCGAAAGATGTCTAAAAATAAAATTTGGATCGCCACACAATTTGATGGATTGGCTGTTTGGGACGAGAAATACAATAAAATTGAACATTTTAGGTTTGGCGCTGACCCGGCTTCGCTGAGTGGTGATTTTATCGAAAGCCTTTTTGAAGACCGGGCCGGTATGATTTGGGTAGGAACGAACGCGAGTGGAATCAATATCTACGATCCAAAACGTAAAAAATTTAAGCATATTTTTCATAATCCGGGCAATGCAAATAGTTTGACTGATAATATGGTTTATATGCTTTTGGCCGATGAAAATATTTTATGGGTCGGGACGGACAAGAGGGGGCTTGACCGGTTGAACCTAGAGACAGGGCAGGTTAAAAATTTCAATCATAACCCGTCTCAAAAAAAATCCATCCCCGGAAACTCAGTCCGTGCCATGTTTAAAGATAGCTTTGGGAAATATTGGGTTGGGGTTGCCAACGGCGGCATAGCCAGCTTTGATCCAGACAGAGAAATATTTGAAAATATTGATCCAGAAAATAAATATAATTTTGCCGTAAGGACAATCGGGCAGGATTCATTGTATAAAGAAAAATATTTATGGATAGGAACGGTAAACAACGGACTGGTACGATACAATCGTATAGATAAGACCTTTAAAACATACGTCCCCGGCCAAGGCCCAAAATCAATAAGCAGCAATGATGTACGGGCTTTCTATGCGGACAAGAAGGGCATTCTTTGGCTGGGTACTTTTGATGGCGGTTTAAACCGTTTTGATCCGCGTGATGAAACATTTGAACATTTTAGTCATAATCCGGAAGATCCGTCTTCCATTAGTAATAATTTGGTTGGTTCTATTCAGGAGGCCAAACAGGGCAACAAGCAGATTTTATGGGTTGGGAGCGCCAACGGCCTTAACCGCTTTGACGTTGATGCACGAAAGTTTACACGTTATTTTGAAGAAGATGGTTTGCCCAATAATGTAATCTATACAATACAGATTGATAAAAACCATAATATTTGGGTAGCCACCAATAATGGCATTTCCCGGTTGGACCCGCAAAAAAATACGTTTCGTAATTTTAGGCTGGAAGACGGGTTGCAAAACCTGGAATTCAATATTGGCGCAAGTTCCCAGAATGCCCGGGGTGAAATTTTTATGGGTGGCATTTCAGGGTTAAATATTTTTCATCCGGATAGTATAAGGTACAGCAATTTTAAACATCCTGTAAAAATTACACGGTTTCAAATTTTTGATAAAGATGTCACACTACCCATAAATATTTCTCAAACAAAAAATATAACGCTGGATTATGACCAGGATTTCTTTTCGTTTGAATTTGCCTCTCTTTCTTTAAGCGCCCCGGAAAAAAATCAATACGCGTATAAAATGCAAGGTTTTGATAAAGATTGGGTGTATTGTGGGACGCGCCGCTATGTCAGTTATACTAACCTTGATCCTGGCGATTATGTTTTTATGGTAAAAGGGACCAATAGCGACGGCATCTGGAATGAAGAAGGCACTTCAATAAAAATTCATATCAATGCGCCGCCCTGGCTTACCTGGTGGGCATTTCTAATTTATTTTACCGCGCTTGTCCTGATTGGTTTTGGGTTACGTTGGGTCGTGTTGAATTGGAAAAGTTTAATCGCCATCCGTAAACGGAAAATTTCGCATTATAAATTAATTGAACGTGTGGGCGAGGGCGGTATGGGTTCTGTTTACCGCGCCGTTGATGTGAATACCAATCAGGTTGTGGCCTTGAAAGTGTTAAAGCCGGAAATGTTAAAGGATGAATCCAATAGAAAACGGTTTCGTCATGAAGGGCACCTGCTAACCTCGTTATCTAACAAACATATTGTCGAGACTTATGAGATTGGTGAGCTGGGCAACCTTGGCTTTATTGCAATGGAGTTCCTTACAGGCGGTACGCTTGATGAATACATCGAGGAAAACCATCCGCTGCCACTTGACGAAATAAAACGTATTGCCATGCAAATTTGCGATGGGCTCAGTGAGATTCACTCAAAAAATATTTTTCACCGGGATATTAAGGCTGGAAATATTATGTTGGATGACCAGAAAGATATTCGGATCATGGATTTTGGTTTATCAAAGTCGCCTCTGGTTTCTAGTATGACAAATCTTGGAACAGCTATGGGGACGTTGGGCTATGTCGCACCCGAACAAGTAACAGGGGTAAATGTAGACCACAGGACAGATATATTTTCTTTGGGGGTATTGATTTATTTTATGCTGACCCATAAACGCCCTTTTACAGGCGAAAATGAAATGGCCATGATCCATTCTATTTTTAACACGGTACCGCCAGCGCCATCTTCCATAAGAAAAGGCATACCAGAATTAGTTGATAAGATAGTTGGGAAGTGTATGGACAAAGATCCCATCAACCGGTACGGCTCTGCAAAAGAACTGGGTACCGATCTAAAAAAAATAGCGCCCTGAGCAATAATCTATTTTACAAAACTGATAAGTTTTTTCCCCACAAAAGTATTATCTCTAATTCCTGTAAATAGTTCAGATTGCGGTCCAAATGAAAAAAGAGGCACCATTGTTCCGCTATGGTGGGTAGTTGTGAAAGCTGTCTCGGTTATTGTTTTATCCTTAACGCTGCCGTCCAAGAGGGAAAAACCGCCCGTCTCATGGTCGGCAGTTACGATGACCAAAGTTTCTTTGTTTGATGCTGCAAAATCCAACCCTGTGCCAATAGCTTGGTCAAATTCAACTATTTCCGAAATAATATAATTGGCATCGTTCTTATGTCCACCCCAATCGATCTGTGAGCCTTCGACCATAAGGAAAAATCCATTTTCATTTTTTGATAAAATCTCAATAGCTTTTTGCGTCATCTCTTTAAGGGAAACAGGCCTGAAGCCGGCTTTTTTTGGACTCTGATACGAATAGAGATAGGCAAGGGTGGTGCCTGGCTTTACATTTTTAAATTCCTCTGCCGTATAAACCACATTCATTTTTCTTGCTAATGTGGCAATCAAATCCAAATTATCTTCGCGTAAACTACTGTCATTACTTTGTGGTAAAAAATTTCCAAGTCGGCCACCAAAAAGTACATCAACATTACTTCCGGTAATTTGCCGGGCTATTTCGTTATATTTATAGCGTAAATCAATATGTGCTATAAAAGCTGCAGGTGTCGCATGGTTTATCCCGGATGTTGCTACAAGGCCGGTTGCTTTGCCTTTCTCATGTGCATACTCCAGAACAGTTTTTAAAGGTTTGTTTTCGGGAGAAAGTGAAATCGCTTTATTATTCGTTTTGTAACCGGTTGCCAAAGCCGTGGCCCCCGCAGCTGAATCTGTTACATAATTATTTGCAGAATGGGTTGTTAATAAACCAATATTCTTAAACCGGTCTAAATTGGAATTCCCGCTTACGGTTTTTAGCGCGGTTATCTGCGATAGCCCCATCCCATCGCCAATAAATAAAATTATATTTTTGGGTGGATGCCCGTTTGGTGAAGCTGTACAGTTAATAAAAAAAAGAATCGATATAGAAATTAAATATTTCAGCATTTTTTGCCCTGGTTAATCAGATTTTTTATAATCCGGTATTTTAAATATTGCATGGAAACCAGATTAAAGTGAGTTTTAAGGTAGTTTTTGTTGTGGAAGTAGCAAGCGGCTATATGCCTTTGCGTAGCCTTGCCACTGGTATATCTAATTGCTCACGATATTTTGCCACAGTACGCCGTGCAATCGGGAAGCCCTCCGATTTTAACATAGCCGATAATTTATCATCACTAAAAGGCTTTTTAGGGTCTTCTTCGCTAACAATTTGCTGGATGCGTTTTTTAATGCGCGGTGTGGCTATTTCTTCGCCTTCTTCATTCTCGATCCGCTCATTAAAGAAATATTTTAATTCTAAAACGCCATAATCGGTCTGTACATATTTTCCGTTGGAAACACGGCTTACGGTAGAGATGTCCATGTTGATCATTTCGGCAATTTCACGCATTATCAGTGGTTTTATAAAGTCGGGCCCTTTTTCAAAAAACTCCAATTGGCGCTCAACAATGGCCTCCATTACTTTCATCATTGTCATTTTGCGTTGATAGATCGATGTAATAAACCAGCGCGCATTTTCCACTTTTTTACGGATGTAACTGCGTGTTTCTGAGTCGGTATTTTTTTTATCGAGCATCATGTTTTTATAGGTATTGCTGATGCGAAGCGGTGGCACATTCCAATCGTTTAATGTCACAACAAATTCTCCGTCGATTTTCTCTACATTAAAATCAGGCGTAATATAATTTGTGTGCGTCTCAAAGAGTTCGCGGCCGGGCTTAGGGTTAAGCTGCTTTATTTCACCTATGGCCTCGATAAGCCTTTCTTTATCACAGTCTAATTCCTGCATCAGTCTGTCAAAACGTCGATTTTTAAAATCCTCAAAATAATCTTTAATAATGCTAATGGCGAGAGGATCAGGCAGTTCTTGTTCTTCAAGTTGCGCCAACAGGCATTCGCGTAGGTCCCGTGCGCCAATTCCTACCGGTTCAAAATGCTGGATGTGTTTTAATACTTTCTCTATCACATCGATTGTAGTATCAAAATTTTCTGTGATTCGGATTAAGTCTAGATCTCTATCCAGATAGCCATCATCCCGGATATTCCAGATAAGATGCTCGCCAATTTGATATTCAACCTCAGGTAATCTTAGTGTGTGTAGCTGATCCAACAAATGTTGGTGAAGGCTGGTCTGACTTACTTCCGGGCGATCAAATTCTTCTTTACTTTTATCTTTTGGGATTTTTATTTCAAAGGTGTCTTCATCTTTAAAGAGGTCTTCTATCTCTGTACTTTCCTGCGCCTCTTTTAATTCTTCTTTATCATATTCGTCGCTATTTTTATCCGCATCATGTATTTCCAGTTCGGCTTCTACTTTTTCAACTTCTTCTGTTGTTGCCTCGATGGTCTCCTCAAGCTCATCCGGGTCTTCCTCGCCTTCTTCCAAAACCGGATTTTGTTCAAGTTCGCTTTTTATACGTTGCTCCAGGCTAAGCATTGGTAGCTGGAGAAGTGTAGAAAGTAATATCTGCTGTGGCGTCAGTTTCTGTTCAAGTTTTAGGTACTGTCCTAAATAAATCCCGCTCATCGTATTTTTTCTATTCCTTCAATCGCAATTTTTAGTTTTGGCATGATTTGTGTAGTCATATTAGACTTTTTTTGAAAATTAGTCAAGCACAGTTTGGATTTTAAATATCTTTTTCTAAATCAAGTATTTTTATAAAACCATCTTAAAATTTTTAGCAAAAAATTCATTCTCTTCCTTCAAGCCGGTGTTTACCCGGATACAGTTGGGTAGACCAAATGCTTTTAATGGCCGAACAATTACCCCTTTTCTTAAAAGCTTGTCGTTGATTGTATTTACGGTGGTCTCATTTTCAAAGACAATGGTTACGAAATTAGCATGTGTTTTTATGTACTGCACGCCTAATTTGTCAAATAAATCATAAAAATATTGGATGCCTTCAAGGTTTAGTTTCAGGTATTCTTCAATAAAAGGCTGGTCTTGCATAGCTGCCAGGCCAGCGGCTTGCGCCGGGATGCTTGGCTCGAACGGTAACTTTACTTTCATCAAATTACAGATGAGCTGCTCGTGTGCAAAACCATAGCCAATGCGGATGCCTGCCAGGCCATACGCTTTAGAAAATGTACGCAGGGTGATAACATTATCGAGCCTGTATTTCATCGAATCTGGATAGACAGGGTTTTCATAGCAAAACTCAAAATAGGCCTCATCCATTATTATCAGTACATCCTCAGGTACTTTTTCTTTAAATTCTAAAAATTCGCGTACCGTAAAAATTGTACCGGTAGGATTGTTGGGATTGGCGAGGTAGATGATTTTTGTCTTTTCATTAATATTATCTGCTATGGCGGTCAAATCGAAACGATAATCTTTTAAGGGGACCATCCGCAGTTTAATACCCCGCGATTGAGCCAATACTTTAAAGCCAATAAAGGTGCCTTCGGAGGTAAGCGCTTCTTCATCATCGAGCATAAATGTACGCATAATCAACGACATAATCCCTTCCGATCCATGCCCGGCTATCACATGGTCTATCTTTACGTCGAATCGTTTGGCTAAGGCAGAACGCAACTCGATTGCAGCCGGGTTTGGGTAACGGTGCAGGGCGGAGAGTGATGCGTGCATGGCCTCGATGGCCTTAGGTGACGGGCCAAGTGGGTTTTCGTTTGATGCCAGCTTTACAATACGTTCCGGTTTAAACTCCCGTTGCAAATCTTCGATAGCTTTACCGGCTTTATATGGTACAAGGTCTTTAATATGTTGTGGAACTAATGGCATTTCTCTTTCTCCGGATTGAATCTTTTACTTCATACCTTTTTCGATGGCGTTTATAATTATTTTCTCAACTTCCGTTAAAACTTCTTCGGCAGCGCTCCCTTTTGCAATAAGCGATGGACGTACAAATGAGATTGTCGTGGTGTTCTCTTTTTGGATCAATGTCGCGCTTAACGGGCAAATCGCCAACATGGTTGGGTCGAGATTACTTACTTGGTTAGCATAGCCTGGATTGCAAAATACAAGGCTGCGGATGCCTGATAGGTTGTTTTTATTATAATCATCACCAAATCGCTTGGCCATCTTAGAAAGATTTTTACCAATATTGGGCTCAAAGATTACCCAGAATTTTTCACTTTCCAAAGCAGCGTACACGCTGTCATAAACAGCATCTAAGGGTTTGTCGATTGATTTTGAGTAAATCGCGCTTGAATCTTTTTCTCCTGCAAAAGAGATGGTAAAGGCAAGAGTGACGACTATTAAAAATGAGATAAATTTATTCACGAAAGATTCCTTTTGAATAAGGTTAATACAACCCATTCAATTAACTCCTTTTGGGCAAGAGTGGGTTGGGAATATTAAAAATAAGAAATTGAATAGCTGATTTTTAAAGTGATTTTATTATCTGGTAAATTACCAATGATTTAAACATACACACAAAATTAATTTATTAGTAATAAATCAGAAACATTTTTTTTAAGAAGAATAAAACAAATTTTCATCTGTAATCACCACATTTGTCGTTCGAGATAATTTTTTTCATTTTTATGAAATAATGCCGCTGATAAATGCATCTATACTCGAACAGAAGCGGTTTGTAGATTTTTTACATCCCGATGTTTTTTAGGGGAGTTAATTGGCATAAATTACAAAGAATTATGCTTGCCCTCACAAACAGAATATCATTTGGTTTACTCGCTGTGTAATTTTAGATTACGCAGCGATAAAAATTGTTTTGATTTAAGGACACTTGTTTAAATGTATAGAAAAATATTGCTGCTCGTCTGTTTACTATCTACTACCTTTCTCTTCGCCAAGCCATCCGCTCGCCTAAAAATTAACCGGATTGAAAATGCCCTGACTTTTGATGGTGTCATTAATGAACAAGAATGGCTTGAAATTAGTCCCGTTAAAATGGTTATGTTTTTGCCTAATTTTAACGAAACGCCGACAGAAAAATCAGAAATCCGCATAGCCTATGATGATGAGTTTTTATATGTTTCGGCCATTTTATATGACCATGAGCCTGATAAAATCCAGGTTGCTTCCAATAAACGGGATGGCTGGAACCGCAGCAATGATATTTTTGGGATCATGATCGATACATTCAACGATAAAGAAAATGGTCTGGCTTTTTACACAAATCCCGTTGGCAGCCGTTGGGATTTTACAATATTCAATGATGCGGTTGGCGGGTTTCCCGTAAATATTTCCTGGAATACTTTTTGGGATGTACTTACTTCCATTGATGAAAATGGCTGGAATGTGGAGATGCGTATTCCCCTCAGTAGTTTGCGTTTTGATGCGGCCAATGGCGAGGTAGTGATGGGCATTATTCCCTGGCGTTGGATTGCCCGTAAAAACGAGTCGTCCATATATCCGGCCATTCCCAACCAATGGGGATGGTGGAGCCAGGTTAAGCCATCGATGGCCCAGGAGATTGTTTTAAGCGGTATAAAAAACAAGAACCCACTCTATATTGCACCGTATGTTAGCGGAGGATTTTCACGCAATAATGAGCTAAACGACAATGAAACAAAATATAAGCGCAGGGATGATTTACAATACGATTTTGGGCTGGATATTAAATATGGTATTACAAGTAATTTGACCGCAGACCTGACTATAAATACAGATTTTGCCCAAGTTGAGGCCGATGACCAGCAAATTAACCTGACACGCTTTTCACTTTTTTTTCCTGAAAAACGGTTGTTCTTTCAGGAAAGGGCTGCCGTCTTTGATTTTCGTTTTGGCGGGCCAAACCGCTTGTTTTACAGCCGCAGGATTGGTTTAAGCGCCGGACAACAGGTTCCGATTTTAGGCGGAGCGCGACTTATTGGCAGGGTCGGGCAATGGGATTTAGGATTCCTGGATATGCAGACCGCCAAACTGGATTCGCTTGCATCGGAAAATTTTGGGGTGTTACGTTTAAGGCGCAGTGTGTTTAACGAAAACTCTTTTATTGGCGGCATGGTTACAAACCGTCTCGCAAAGGATGGAACACAAAATTCAGCAATTGGAATTGACGGGATTTTTAGGGTTTTTGGAGACGACTATTATAACCTGACCATTGCCCATACCTATGATACCGAAAATGGAAACAAAGGCGCTACTTTGGATCAGATGCGTATTGTGACTTTTTGGGACAGACGCCGTTTTGACGGGATTAATTATAATTTTTCCTACAGTTTTCAGGGGGAAAATTACACGCCGGGAATGGGCTTTAAAACCCGTGAAAATTATCGACGGAGCGGATTAGGTTTTGGCTATGGCTGGATTATGGACGAGAAACATTTTTTGCAAAGGCATAATTTTTCAGTGCGCAATGCTGTTTACGAACGTAATGATGATGGCGCTATTGAAACGGCAGATTCCAGGCTAAGTTGGGACTTTGTGACTAAAAAGGGGTATAATTTTTCGGTGCGCTCCAGGCTGAGTTACGAAAACATCGCCGATACATTAAACTTTGAAGGCGATGTGGATATTATCCCAGGGGAATATGATTTTTATAATTTTGAAGGAAGTATAAACACGCCAAGCGGCGATGTGTTTGGCGCCGATGCAAGTTTTGGGGTGGGCAGTTTTTATGATGGGACGCAATTGGCTTTTACTATATCTCCAAGATGGATTGTAAATGCGGATTTTTCCCTAAATTTTAATTATGAGTTTAATAAACTGAATTTTGCAAACCGCAATCAAAATCTAACCGTCCATATTTTGCGGCTCCGTTCCTCCTTAACGTTATCGCCTGCTTTGTCCCTTTCCGGGTTTGTGCAGTACAACAGCTCGGCCAACCTGATTATTACAAATGCCCGTTTGCACTATAACCCGGCTGAAGGAAACGATTTATATATCGTTTATAATGAGGACAGCAATAGTGACCGGCGTAGGGATTTGCCTACCTTGCCTGTTTTTAACAACCGCACGCTTTTATTAAAATACACCTATACTTTTGTTGCAGATTAAACAAACATAAAATGAAAACTACTCATGGTTTGGCCATCTTAATCAGTTGAATGGGTGCCAAACTGAATTCAAAATGACGACCTTTGCAGCGTTTAGCCGAGACTACCTCAACTCTTCCCCAAAAATGAAAAAACTTACTTTTATCTTTACCTTTCATTTTTTATTCCGTAAATTGTTACCCTTAATGTAACAGATGGTAAAAAATGGCCGCGTCAAAAAAATTATCACTTGCCGTAAAAGCGCTTTATGTGCTGGAAAAACATAAAAATACGCCACTTTCCAGTAGCCAGATTGCTTCCGAGTTGGGTGTCAATTCCTCCAAGTTAAGGCGGATATTATCCTTGCTTGTAAAAAGTAATTTGGTGGAAAGTACACAGGGGACAGGCGGTGGGTTTGTGCTTAAACGTGATTCAGGATCGATAAGTTTGCAAGAAGTGTATTGTTCGGTTGAGGAAAACAAGGCCTTTTATCTGGATGTGCACGACCATGCGGACAGTAACAGCTCCTCCTCAAAAATGAATGATTTTTTTTATGACCTTTTTGCCGATGTGCAGGTGGCCATCGAAAACAGGATGGGGCGAATCAGCCTGAAAGATGTGGTTGATAAAGTTGGCGCTTAAAGACGCTGTCCAATCCTTTTGATAAAAAAAATGCAGGATACTTTTTATGCGTACATATTATTTTTCAGTTCTGTTGACCGGCCTTCTATTTTTAATTAGCTGTTCTGAGTCTACTGTTGTACCTGTTCCCGATGATCTTCTAACTCAGTTAAACGGGTCTGTAACTCTTTATAGCCTAATATCCAATAATGAGATCCAAAATAGGATTATTTATTCAGACCGAGATAAACAGCTGTTTGATGATAATTTCATTCGAGCCAACATCAGGATTAGTCCTGATCGAAAACATTTTGCCTATGTGAAACATAGTTCCTTACATCCCTGGTTTGGATATTACACCGAAGGCGTGCCGACAATAACGATATCTGATGATCTTTCCGGGAATGAAACCGAATTAATGAGTTCTGACTTGAAAACAGTCTATTTTATCGATTGGATTAGTGAAAATAAAATTGCTGTAGCAAGCAATGAAGATTCATTAAATTCGATTACTGTTCTGGATTTAAATGGAAATATTTTGTTTCGATCAGAAGTAAGCGGGTTGTACCAATTATCTATGTTGCCTGATAATAAGCATCTGGTGATGTATGCATCAACCCAATTTGCTGTAATGGATATTGACGATTATTCAATAAAAGAGTATCCATCTGATAAATGGCTCACAACATATTCGGCACCTTTTTATACAGATTCTTCCTTTGTGATAACTGCTTCAGGCAATTTTTATGTAGAATTTCACCTCAGTGATAATTCCATTAACAATGGGCAGTTCCCAGAGCCTGACGGCCAAACTATCTATCTAAATGCGGATTACAGAGTGACGTATAATTTTGAAGAAGAAAAACAATTGAAACTATTTGAAGGCGATGTTTTGCTAAAGGCCATTTCTGTAAATAAATATGCCTGTGGTAGAGGACTCTTTCTTACTGGGGAAAATGAGCTTTATATCTTGGCGCAGGCATTTAACATTGATGATGAACATGTAATGATTAAAGTAAATTTTAATTCAGGGAAAGTATCGAGGTTAACAAACCATGGTGAAGATCATTTTATGATTGATATTGTATTCTATGATTATTAAGCAACGGGTACTTGGATCATTTGAATATCGAACATTGGTTAACGAATTTATAAATTAGAAGTAATGAATTAATAACTGTTATATGGTGGTTACTACTACATAAAAGGCGTTATGAAATTGGGACCCTTTTATCCCGATTTTACTATATATAATTAAAACATAATACCAAACACAAGGAATACAGAATGGATTTTCTTAAAACACTGGGTATCCAGGATAAAAATTTCGGTTGTTCTACTGGCCTAAAATGGCGCGAGACAAGCGATCAGGGCGAGTTAAAAATTACATCGCCTGCCACGGGTGAATATATTGCCTCTGTTTATCAGGCATCGGAAGCGGATTATGATGAAATTGTAAAGACATCACAGGAAGCCTTTAAATACTGGCGTACGGTTCCCGCGCCATTGCGTGGTGAGATCGTTCGCCAAATGGGCAATAAATTGCGTGAGTTCAAAGATCCTCTAGGCCGCCTGGTTTCCTATGAAATGGGAAAATCTTTACAAGAAGGTTGGGGCGAGGTTCAGGAAATGATCGATATTTGTGATTTTGCCGTTGGGCAATCACGCCAGTTGTATGGTTTTACAATGCAGTCCGAGCGGCCGAGCCACCGCATGTATGATCAGTATCAGCCACTTGGCCCTGTTGTAACTATCTCCGCTTTTAACTTCCCTGTTGCGGTGTGGGCCTGGAATGCGATGATCGCCGCGGTTTGTGGTGATGTAAATATCTGGAAGCCTGCTTCAAAAGTGCCTTTAACGGCCATCGCCTGTCAAAATATTATCAAAGATGTTTTGGTGGAAAATAATATCCCCGAAGGCGTTTTTAACCTGATTATTGGCAAAGGATCTACTATTGGCGAAAAAATCTTAAATGACAAACGGATTCCTCTAGTTTCGTTGACGGGTTCTACACGGGTTGGCAAGCATGCCGGAGAAGTTATTGCCGGGCGCCTTGGTAAATATATTCTGGAGCTGGGCGGTAACAATGCTATTATAATGACCCCGGAAGCAGACTTGGAGATGGCTCTGCCATCGATTGTTTTTGGCGCGGTTGGGACGTGTGGCCAACGTTGCACCTCTACACGCCGTGTGATTATTCACGAATCTATTTATGATAAAGTCAAGAATTCCCTGGTTAAAGCTTATGGCGGCCTGAAAATCGGTAATCCGCTGGATGAAAATAATCATGTTGGGCCGTTGATCGATAAGTACGCGGTTGAAGATATGCAGGCTGCTTTAAAGAAAGCCAAAGAAGAGGGCGGCACTGTTATTTTTGGCGGTGAAGTGCTTGAAGGTGAAGGATATGAATCCGGCAGTTATGTGCGCCCGGCCATTGTAGAAGCCGAAAACCAGTACGAGATTGTGCAGGAAGAAACCTTTGCGCCGATCTTATATTTGCTTAAGTACAGCGGAGATGTGCATGATGCGATTGCTATCCAAAACGGTGTTGTGCAAGGATTGTCTTCTTCAATCTTTACGAATAATATGCGCGAGGCCGAGACATTTCTATCTCCTTGGGGCAGTGACTGTGGTATCGCCAATGTAAATATCGGTACATCCGGTGCGGAAATTGGTGGCGCTTTTGGTGGCGAAAAAGAAACCGGCGGTGGACGTGAGTCCGGTTCGGATGCATGGAAAACCTATATGCGCCGTCAGACAAATACCATCAACTATGGTGCCGACCTGCCATTAGCTCAAGGTATCAAATTTGATATTTAACGTGAGTTCAATATAAAACTTATGCATTAAGAAAATTATTTTAACCCTAAGTATAGGTATATAAAAACAACTCACCCCTAAGCAGTTTCTGCTGATTTTTAAGTTTTTCAAGTCCCCTCTCTTACAAGAGAGGGGATTTAGGGGTGAGTTCTAAAAAAAATATACCAAAAATAAATGTTTTCTTTAGAGCGAACTCGGGTTATTAAAGTTGGAAATATACATCCGTAAACCTTCCGGGATTCTCAATCCCGGAAGGTTTTTTTATTTAAGGATGGATAAATTTAAAAAGGTTAGTAATTTTATAAGATTCCTTTTAGGGATTGAAAAAGCAGATATTTTTAATTATGTTATGGAACAATCGTTCAATAAACTAAAGGGAGTAGAAAAATGTATAAACACATCGTTTTATTTGTGAGTGCCTTTTTTCTTTTAAACAGCGGTGGTTGTGGCGACGGTGGTTCTACAATTACAGGATCGGATGACGTGGCCGTAATAAAAACAGTTGAATTCACCATCACCGAAAAAACGAATATGGGCACAGCTTTGTTTGTGAAAGGCACTGTAAAAAATACAGGCAAGAAAAATATCACGCCTGTCTGGTATGTTGAGGCGGATTTTTACACAGATGACAGTTACAGCTTTAAACTGGGCGGCGATAATAACCGGCTTAATTATTCATTGGCTAAAGGCGAAAGCACTTCGTTCCAATTAAAGTTTTCATCTTCTAAATATGATGAAAGCCAATATCAAAATTTTGCCGTTAAAAATTTACGTGCCTATTATACCAATTAATATAATTACGATTTTATCTCTTCCCGTCCATCCGCATAACGTGCAAATCGACCTTTAACACTTGCATGGACATGGTCCGACCTCGACCATGGCCATCCACCAAACTGAGTGTTTTGGTAGTCTTGCATGGCTTGTTGAAGTTCTTCATGAGTATTCATCACAAAAGGTCCATATTTGGCAACAGGCTCTTTCATGGGTTTTCCCTGTAACATCAAAATATAACAATCCTGATCAGCGCATTGCAGCATAATATTTTCTTTTGCTATAAGTTGTATCGAGTGATATTCAGGGATTGTGTTATTTTCAATGCTAAGACCGCTACCTTTATAAAAATAGAGTGTTCGGTTTACTTCATTTTTAGCGGCTGGCAATTGCCACTGTGCGCCGGCTTGTAGTTTGATTGTCCAAACCGCAACTTCATTGTCAGGATTTGCAGCCCAGGAATTCGGTCCGGGATTTGGGGCCGTAAGCCCGTTTAATTTTCCGGCAATTATGTTTACTTCGATGGACTTTCCATTTGAGTCTTTTTCTTTTAAGAGCGGGATCGAGTCTGCCCATAACATCCCAAAATAAGGTTCGGTAAACTTATTGGATTTTGATAAATTGAGCCATACCTGGAAAAGTTCCAGAGGGTTTTCTTCTTCTTGTTTTAACAATGGAAACATTTCGGAATGTTGCACGCCTTTACCTGCGGTCATCCATTGCACATCCCCTGCGCCATACCGTCCGGCAGCACCGAGGGAATCGGCATGGTCTACAATGCCTTCTTTAACAATAGTGATCGTCTCAAATCCACGATGCGGATGTGCGGGAAACCCGGGGATTGAATCTCCGTGGTACATGCGCCAGCCATCTTTTATCGTAAAATCTTGTCCGATATTTCTGCCTTTTAAGAGGCTTGGCTGCGGGCCAAGATTTTCATTTCCTTTTGGGTAAGCATCCGCATGGTGCGCACAAAAAAGAAAAGGGTCTTGGGTGTCCCATGGAAATCCCAGGGGTTTAATCTCGATTATTTTATTTGGAGTCATATTTTTTCCTGAATGATTTATTGTGGCAGGTGGATAATAAAATAGATGTTTTATTGTGAATCCGCAACGGAATATTTTTTCGCATGTGTAACTGTGGAATAAAATGGGTATTTGCAACTGAAACAAAGTTTCATTTCACTTTCATTCCAAATCCTGAGATTTGGAACGAGGTGCCTAAAAGGCGTTTGTGGATATTTTTAAAAGGATGAGTTTTCAATTATGGAAAAAAGTTTCATGGATTTTAACAAAAGCGTAAGTTAGGCCATCACATTTCAAGCAAACACATTTCAGCCGATTTAATTCTGGAGCAATCCGTGAAAATTACCCGTAGCCAGGAAGATTATCTTAAAATTATCTGGCATCTTCAACAACAACACAAAAAGGCCATCGCCAAAGTTGTGGCCGATGGCCTACACTTAAAATCGCCAACCGTTCTGTCCATGTTCCGGCAATTGGAAAAATGCAGCCTGCTCTCTTATAATAAGAACGATGGTGCACTTCTTTCGGCAAAAGGCGAGGAGATTGCCCGTAAACTTGTCCGTAAACACCGCCTTATCGAAACATTTTTGGAAACTGTTTTAGAGATGGACGAGCTGCACATTCATGAAGAGGCCGAGAAGCTTGAGCATGTGATTTCTGACCAATTGATGTACCGGATTGATGCCTATCTTGGTTTTCCGGATAAAGACCCGCACGGCTCACCGATACCATCCTGGGACAAAGTTGTCCTCCATAAAAGGTTAAACGAGGTGGGCTTGAATGAATCGTTTACAATTTTTAAAATAGATTTTGATCAAAATGAAAAGCAATATTATGGTAAGCCAGGTCTGCTACCCGGTTCGAATTGGACTTTGGACGAAATCCCACCCGGCAAGCAATGTTTTTTAGTGGGGAACGGGAAAAAATATTTAGCATTACCATTGGAAACAGCCAGCAAGATTACTGTCACGGTTCGTAAATAAACCGTTTGTATTTAAGGAAATTATTTGTCTGAACGGATTCAGAAATATTTGATCAATTAGATGAATTAAATGTCTGTTTTAGCACAATTTATAAAACTTGAGATTCTTCTGCTTTTGGCTGCGTTTATTGCCGTTGTCCTTTTTCGTCTATTTACGGGGAAAATAAAAACCCGCAAATTACTTTCTGATAAAGGGACAAAAACACTCAGTTCCGCACGTATCCAACAACTTGTTTTTACACTTCTTATAGCCAGCTATTATTTATACTTAACATTTAAAAATCCATCGGCTTTCCCAAAAATAGATACCTTTCTTTTATACCTTCTTTCAGGAAGTTCTGCCGTTTATTTAAGTGGAAAAGCCCGTTTGAAAAGATGGATCATAAAAAAAATTAGAAATTAATACTTTATTATCAAGGAGATATATTATGGAAAGTTTAGCGCTTGTAACGGGTTGGCTGATTGCTGTCTTTATTGGTGTTTTAGGTTTCATCATCCTTTTTTATGTGATAAAAGGAAAAATTGACCTGACAAAATTAATCAGTGAAAAGGATGGTTCGGCAAGTCTTTCACGCTTCCAGTTTCTGATTTTTACCTTTGTGATTGCGGCCAGTTTACTGATTATTGTTGTAAGCCAAAACCCACCGGGATTCCCTGAAACAATTCCATCCGAAATATTTATTTTATTGGGAATTAGCGGCGGCACCTATGTTATTTCCAAAGGCATCCAAAAAAGTGCGGAAGATAAAACTGATCAGGACGAGGGGAAGTAATTGAAAAAAGTATTATTTGTTTGTCTTGGAAATATTTGCCGCTCACCCAGCGCCGAAGCGGTAATGAACGCAAAAATCAACGAAAAAAAGCTGGAACATGAAATCTCTACTGACTCTGCCGGGATTATGGGCTGGCACGCGGGGGAACCGGCCGATCAACGTATGCAAAAGCATGCTGAAAAACGTGGATATAACCTGACAAGTCTTTCACGACAATTTGATCCCACGGTTGATTTTGAAAAATTTGATTATATCATCGGGATGGACCACGAAAATATGCGGGACTTGCGTGCCATGGACCCGGAAGGAAAATATGCCAATAAAATTTATTTAATGACCGGTTTTAATAAAAATATCCCGGCCGATGTGGTGCCCGATCCTTATTATGGCGGCGCGGCAGGATTTGAAAATGTCCTGGATATTTTGGATGATGCCTGCGACGGATTATTGCAGGAAATCACCCATAATGAAGAATAATCGCAGGGGCGAATCGCATTCGCCACACTGGAATTGAAATTGTACGGGCATCTTGCATACGCCCGTATTGAAAATGCCACAAACCACCCATAAAGATAAATGAACAAAATTCTAAACAATCTCGAAGAAAAATTGGGCGACAGGATTGCTTCCACACAATCCATAAGCGGAGGTTCCATTGCCGAAGCGCGTTTGATCGAGATGGAATCGGGCAAAAAATATTTTTTGAAGAGCGGCGCACAAAATCCCAAAATGTTTAGGGCCGAAGCAAACGGATTAAAGGAAATTGAAAAAGCCGATGTGATCCGCGTACCCTATATTTTTGTAGTAGAACCTGATTTTTTATTGATGGAATACATCCGGCCCGGTGTGCAAAAAGCCCATTTTTTTGAAAGGTTTGGCCGGCAATTTGCAGAGTTGCATAAATCAAAATCAGCTCAATTTGGCTTTTATGAGGATAATTTTATTGGGCACACCATACAGGACAATAGCGTCAATGAACATCAGGCAACAGACTGGTGTACATTCTATTTTGAGAAACGCTTGCTATTTCAGTTTAAACTGGCGGAGAGAAAAAACCGGGCTTCAGAAAAGTTAAGCAAAGGTTTTGCACTACTCGAAAACAAAATAGAATCTATTCTATCCAATCAAAACGAGCCTCCAACCTTATTGCACGGCGACCTGTGGAGCGGGAATTTTTTAGCCGATGAAAATGGTTTACCTGTGCTGATTGACCCGGCGGTTTATTATGGCCAGCGTGAGGCCGATCTGGCGATGACAAAACTCTTTGGCGGGTTTCCGGGATCGTTTTACGGCGCTTATCAGGAGGTTTTGCCACTGGCGGATGGGGCAGGGTACCGGGAAAATATTTACAAATTGTACCATGTGCTCAACCACCTCAACCTTTTTGGTTTTGGCTATCAGGCCGAAGCGGAAGAACTGGTTTGGTTTTATCTTTAAATGAAAAGTTTGGAGGAATTTTATGAAATTAAAAAAACGCAAACAACCTAAAAATCCAAGTATCCAGCGTGAACCCTTTGAAAAAATCATAAAAGATGTTTTTGAAAAATACCGTGATAACGTGGCCTGCGCCAGCGATGTAATGGACGAAATTATTGACCAGGTAACCGAGAAAATCAGGGCGCAACTCCACGAAGAATGATCATTGAAACGATCACTTTAGAAATACATATTAAATCCAAAGGCGACTGTTTTTAGGATTTCGCTAAAAGTATAATCTTTTTCTTCAAGAGTAAAGCTTGTCCTTTGATATACAAATCTTCCATCAAGGAAAAAGGACAGTTGGTCCATAAAATATATTTCTGTACCTGCACCTAATTCAATCCCGAAAGGGGAGTTCAGTTTTTCTAAAAAATCTCCCTGGTCAGGTCGGCCACTATTGTTTTTATTCTTAAAGGATGCGAGGGCAAGTGTTTTAAAAAATGCCAAACGGAAATAAGGAGCGATCTGTTTATGCCGGTTTAAAAAGAACTTCAATCCAAACTTTGGAGTGATAAGCGTTAAACTCTCTTCTACCGTTTCTGAATTATTGTTGACAGTTCCGTCACCTTTATTCTCAATTGAAAATGACCCCTTGTTTATATCAAGGTCAAAAATCATAAATATTTCTTTCTTAATCTTAATCCCAAACGTAGAGGTAAAAAACATATTAAATTCATTTTTATAAACACCAAGCTTAGGCACATCGGAATATCCATAAGAAAATGCTGAATTATCCCTCACTTGTGCCTGCCCGAAAGGCGAATAAGTAATCCCAAAAAAGTTATTAAAATCAGTGGAATCTTGTGCAGATAGAAATCCAAAAGAAAGCATAGAAATCCAAAAGAATCTTCTCATTACGTCTCCTTAATTAAAAACGTTAATATTTTCAAAATCAAAAAAACTAACTTAATAAGGAAATACTCATATTACAAGAGCATCTAACAGTTCTTTTGGAGAAAAATATACTTACCAATCGATGGGGAAGTAGTCTTTTAAAAATTTGCCCGACCAATGCTTGCCTGTAAGAATCCCATCAAAAAAAGGATCACAAACCCTGGCGGCACCGTCGACAATATCTAATGGCGGCTGAAAATCATGCACATCTTGTTTGAACTGCGAGAGTTCTGCCGGGTCTTCATCGGTCACCCAGCCTGTGTCTACGGCGTTCATATAAATCCCATATTTTTCAAGATCGCTCGCCGAGGTGTGGGTGAGCATATTTAGGGCCGCTTTGGCCATATTTGTGTGCGGGTGGCGGTCGGCTTTTGTAAAACGATAAAATTTGCCTTCCATGGCCGTTACGTTCACGATGTGTTTTTCGCCGGTATAATCGCGTTTCATCAAATTGGATAGGCGGTTGTTCAGCACAAATGGGGCCACGGCATTAACCAGTTGTACCTCCAGCATTTCCGGTGTTTCGATCTCCCCTAATTTTAGACGCCAGCTATTTGTTTTGCGCAGGTCAACCTGTTGCAGGTCAGCATCTAGCTTGCCAGCAGGGAAGACCTCTTCGGCCACAAGCGAATTATCAAAATTATAAGGGATTTGAGAAAGTCTTGCAGAGGCGCGTATGCCAATCCCCGGACCTTTGTCATGCCAGGAAACTGGGAGGTTGGAGCCTTTTTCCGTTTCCGGTTGGCACAAGGCGGAAAGCGTTTTTGTACACGCCATGTGGCTCTCTAAAAGATGGCGGGCATTCTGGGGCAGCGTGGCATGATCCCGAATTTCATTCTCCATAAGGTGCGCGTAAAAACCGGGTGGACGACGTACGGTTTGGGCCGCATTATTGATCAGGATATCGAGGCGGTCATAACTCTGCTCGATATAACGGGCAAAAAGTTCAACGCTGGGCGCATGGCGCAGATCAAGTCCGTGTATGTGCAAGCGGTCTCTCCACTGCTCAAAATCTTCTTCCTTGGCGTAGCGTATGGCAGAATCGACCGGAAAGCGTGTTGTGGCAATAACCGTTGCCCCGGCGCGTAACATCATTAATGTGGCATGATAGCCAATCTTTAAACGCGAGCCTGTAATCAACGCAACCTTGCCATGCAGTGAGGCTGTCTGGTAGCGTTTTTTATAATTCAGGTCGCCACAGGATTTGCACATGGAGTCATAAAAATGGTGCAGTTTGCTGTACTCGGCCTTGCATACATAACAATTTCGGGCCGAACGCAGGTTGGCCTTGCTCGGTTCCGTCTCGATACGGTTTAATGGCAACTCCTTCGGTGCGCTAAAAACATCCCTGGTGCGGGCAGCGCGGATGCCGGTATGGGCACGGGCGAGGCGCTCATCTTTTTTTAATGCATTGCGCTTTGCGATTTTTTCATCGGTGCGCCGTTTTTTTCGTTCTTCAGGCGAGGGGCGGGCAATTGTGCCGGCAGCGGTAAAGAGCTTGCGTTTTTCCTGTTTTGTAAGGGCTGTAAGTTGTTCGCTGTTCTCGACCAAATCTTCCAGGATGTCGATACAGTTTTTTACGTCGTCGATTGTATATTTTTTATTTTTCATTTTTGAGTTTTTAATATTTTTGGCAGCCCGAAATATCGCTATTCATTGTCTTGGATTCAATCCATAAATTTTATTTTGTGGGATAATTATTGAGAAATAGGAAGAATGAACCGCATTATAAATATAACCAAGTTCAGTTATAAAGGACTAATGTAGCGACAGGACATCGTTCTGTCTATCCGGCAACAAGAAGAAAATGAAAAAGAAGAGGGTTGGTTTTATGTTGCAGGCGGAAACTCTCCGCCCCTACAAAAATTCGGCAGGTATCTAATCTTTTTTCTGAAAATTATGCAACCCACACTCGGTTTTATTTAATCCCTGCCAACGCCCGTCACGGCCAACACCCCGATCGGTGCACTGCATACAACCTACCGATTCAAATCCATGTTCAAGAAGCGGATGCAGGGGGATTTTCAGCTTTTTCAATTTGTCCGTAATTTTTGTGGGGTCTTCATCAAAAAGGGGATTAAATTTAAGGATGGCCGGGTTTACTTCAACGATAGAAATTTTTTCCCGTGTATCCGATTGGTGCGCCATAAGGCCGGTTACCCACACTTTATATTTTTTCTTCAAGGCTTCCAGCGGGCTTACTTTATTGAGCTCACAACATGCATCCGGGTCGCGTTGCCACAATTTTTCATACTCTGTGTAGGAATGATCTTCAAAATCCGGTTTCACATCGATAATATTTAATCCAAAAAGATGCGCCAATTCATCACGGTATTGCAGGGTTGTGCTAAAATGAAAGCCGGTATTTATAAAATGGACATCGGGCTTGGTATTGAAACGACTGATGTGATATAGCAGAAAAGCCGAACTTGTGCCAAAAGAGGAAGTAATCAAAATCTCCTCAGGGGCGTAACAATTAAAAATATAACTGATCCGTTCGGGGATTGGGAGATTATTTAAAGTATCGTTGGTGGTTTTAATGGGCATGTGGTGCTCGTTTAATTTATCGTAAAAATCATTGGCTTTGAAAGAGCAAATATATTATGGTGAATCAAGAAATCCAAGCTTAAAAAGGAATCTTTGTAAACTCAGTCTAATCTCAATCATTATTATGAACTCAGGTAGGCTTATAGATTAATCATTTTCTTTTATTGTAATAAAAATAGCTACCGACCTATCCGCCACTAAAAATGATTTTTGGGGTTTAACTGCTTCGGTTGGGTTCTCATCAATAATATCATCCGGTGCAGTGTTAAAGGTGTTTAAAAACAACCGCCACTTTTTTCCCTTTGGCGCAATTGGCAACTCAAATGTATGGCTTTTTAAATCGCCGTTAATCATGATGTAAATATCATTTTCCTGATTGTTTTGCCCGGCTAAAAACAATCCCAATGTTTTGGATTCTTTCGACCAATCCGGTTTGTCAATTTCTGTACCGTGCCAGCTCATTTCCGGCTGGCCATTGATTTCTTTAACCGAAAATTGCAATCGCTGTAAGCTTTTCTGATTTTTACGAAAGGCAATCAATTTTTTAAAAAAACGTAACAGGTTCTTATTCTTTTCCGCAAGGGACCAATCAACCCAACTGATTTCATTGTCCTGGCAGTATGCATTATTGTTGCCACCCTGCGTCCGGCCAAATTCATCACCGGCATGGAACATAGGCACACCTTGTGAAAGCAGTAAAATCACCGCAAAGTTTTTTATCTGCCTTTCACGGATTTTTAAAACTTGTTGATCGTCAGTGGACCCTTCAACGCCGTAATTATAACTGTTGTTATGGTTCTCCCCGTCACGGTTCTCTTCACCATTGGCCAGGTTGTGTTTTTCGTTATAACAGACCAGGTCTGCCAGCGGGAAACCATCGTGGCAGCTTACAAAATTGACGCTGTGATAGGGTTAGCGTCCATCATCCTCATATAAGTCGGAACTGCCCGAAAGCCGCGTTGCCAATAAAGGGATCATGCCTTCATCGCCTTTTATAAAACGGCGCACATCATCGCGGAATTTACCATTCCACTCCATCCAGCGTTGCCAGCGCCCGAAACTGCCCACCTGGTACAGTCCGGCGGCATCCCAGGCTTCGGCGATAATTTTGGTTCCGGTCAAAACAGGATCAAGGGCAATCCTTTCTAAAATCGGTGGATCGGAGAGCACTTCGCCATTTGGGCCACGGCTTAAGATGGAGGCGAGGTCGAAGCGAAAGCCATCGATATGCATCTCGGTTACCCAGTATCGCAGAGCATCGATTATCATACTACGCACCACAGGATGGTTGCAATTAACGGTGTTGCCACAACCTGTATAATTAAGGTAATGTTGCTTGTCCTGATCAAAAAGATAGTAGGTGTCCCGGTCCAGGCCTTTTAAATTATATGTTTCGCCATGCTCGTTGCCCTCGGCCGTGTGGTTAAAAACAATATCGAGGATGATTTCTATCCCAGCCTGGTGCAGCGCCCGTACCATCTTCTTAAATTCAATTACTGCCCCGGCAGCGGAAGAATCGTGTGCATAAGCCGACTTTAAAGCAAAGAATGAAATAGGATCGTAGCCCCAATAATTTTTTAAGAGTTCACCGGTAAAGGGATTTTTACGGGGAACACCGGTCTCGTCAAAATCGGTGACAGGCATAAGCTCCACTGCGGTAATGCCCAAATCCTTTAAATAAGGGATTTTTTTGATTATTCCTGCAAAAGTTCCGGGGTGTGCCACCTTTGCCGATTCATGCCGGGTAAAACCACGAACATGCATTTCATAGATGATTGATTCCTGCAATGGCCTGTTTAGGGGTTGGTCAAGCTGCCAGTCAAAGGTATCATCCACGATAGTTGAGAGGCGTAGCGGCGTTTTCTTTCCTTCATTGATTATTGTATTAGGCCTGCCCCAAATTTCCCCGCCACAAGTTGCTTTTGTGTAGGGATCGAGTACAAGCAGGCCACCTTTGCGGAAGGGGTCATCGGCAAACACCCGATAGGCATAACTCAGCCACGGATCAAGCCCGGTAATGTGTGCATGCCAAATATCGCCCGTTTTATTTACACGCGGGTCAAGGGGAAACTCGACCAGCGGCTTATTGGTATCCTCGCCATAAATGAGTAAGTATACTTTTTTGGCGCTGCCGGAGATAACGGCAAAATTAACGCCATCGCGTACCAGCGCTGCGCCAAGCGGCCAGGGATGGCCTCGTTTGATTGCAAATTTGGGTGTGACTTTGCCAAGTAGTTGATCACGTTTTGATTTTTGTTTCTTTTTTTTTGAGGGCATTATTTTTTAATCCGGTCTTAAATGTTGAAAGCATAAATTAAACGAATTTGATTTATAAAAACACCTTTTTTGATTGACGAAAATAATTGATAATGTAGGGGCGAACAGCGTTCACCTTTTTGATTGAAGATTGAAGATTGAAGATTGAAGATTGAAGATTTTAGATTAGGATTAAAATAATGATAAAGACAAAGAGAAAGAGTGAGAGTAGGAGATTGGGATGTTTGTTTTTATAATAAAATATTTTATCATGAAACGCTTAATTCGTGTGTTGATTTACAGGTAATGAAAGGGTAAATTAAACACTTGTCAATTTTAACCGGAAACATGAAAAAATGTCCAAAGAAATCGTTGTAGTTGCCCTTGGTGGAAACGCCATCACGCGAGAATATGAGCAAGGTTTGATTCCCGAACAGTTTGAAAATACACGCCGGAGCCTCGAGGGGGTTGTGCATCTAATAAAATCGGGTTATCGTGTAATCCTTACCCACGGCAACGGTCCACAAGTTGGCAATGCTTTAATCCGCGTGGAAGAATCCCGGGATTTGGTACCGCCGTTGCCACTTGGTATTATTGTGGCCGATTTGGAAGGGGGCATGGGTTATATGATCGAGCAAAGCTTGCAAAACAAATTGTATGACGCTGGTCTTGATAATAACGTAACAACCGTACTGACACAAATTGTGGTTGACCCCAAAGACCCGTCTATAAAAAATCCTACCAAATATGTCGGGCCCTTTTTTAAAAAAGAGCAGGTTGCCGAACTTGAAAGTAAACGGGGCTGGGAAATGAAAGAAGACAAAGGCCGCGGGTTTCGTCGGGTTGTCCCTTCGCCTGCTCCACAAAGTATTATTGAAAAAAAAATAATCAGCACTTTATTGGAAAATGATATTATCGTTATTGCGGCAGGCGGTGGCGGTATTCCGGTTTATCAGGATGCGCGTGGCTGGTTGGAAGGCGTTGACGCTGTAATCGACAAAGACCACGCTTCGGCTTTGTTGGGTAATGAGGTGGGCGCCAATAAGTTGATTATATTAACAGGTGTGGATAAGGTGGCCATCAATTTTGGAAGTGACGATCAGAAAGATTTAGACCGGTTAACCGTTGATGAAGCGAAAAAATATTATGATGAAGGGCAGTTTCCCAGGGGAAGTATGGGGCCTAAAATTTTAGCTGCCATCCATTTTATAGAAGGTGGCGGTAAAGAGGTGTTGATTACATCCATCGAAAATGTAATCGAGGCAATGGAAGGTAAAAACGGCACCCGGATTGTGCAGAACTAAATTGCCAATTAACAAATGGCAAGCGTCAAGTTTCAAGATTCAAAACCGAAAGTAATTTTCTTACAAGAATAAATATAGATTAGGAGTGTTTTATGAACATCCATGAATACCAGGCCAAAGAAATATTAAAAGCATATAAAGTGCCTGTGCCGGAAGGTTATCCGGTTTTTAGTGTTGATGAAGCTGTTGAAGCGGCTAAAAAATTACCCACCGATGTGTGTGTTGTAAAAGCGCAAATTCATGCCGGTGGCCGTGGCAAGGGCGGCGGTGTTAAAATTGCCAAAACCAAAGACGATGTAAAAGGCCTTGCTTCGGAAATTTTGGGCATGACCCTGATAACACACCAAACTGGCCCCGCGGGTAAAAAAGTAAATAAACTATTGATAGAGCAGGGTATCGATATTGACCGCGAACTTTACCTGGGCATGGTTTTGGACCGTGGTTCATCACAATATGTGATGATGGCCAGCACCGAAGGCGGAATGGAGATTGAAAAAGTCGCTGCGGAAACACCTGAAAAAATCTTAAAAGTATGGATCGATCCCGGCGTTGGCTTGCAAGGGTTTAAGGCGCGTCAATTGGCTTTTGGGCTGGGTTTGGCAGGTAAACAGGTCGGAAATGCCGTTAAATTTATGATGGCCTTGTACAATGCTTTTGATGCCAACGATTGCTCCATCGCAGAGATCAATCCACTGGTTGTTACAAAAAGCGGCGATGTTCTGGCCCTGGATGCAAAAATCAATTTTGACGACAGCGCGTTGTACCGCCACAAAGATATTCTTGAACTGCGCGACCTGACCGAAGAGGACCCATCGGAAGTTGAAGCTTCGAAAGATGGGCTAAATTACATTAAACTGGATGGCAATGTGGGTTGTATGGTAAATGGCGCAGGCCTGGCCATGGCTACAATGGACATCATTAAACTGGCTGGCGGCGAACCGGCAAACTTGTTGGATGTAGGTGGCGGCGCGAATGTTGAGACTGTCCGAAATGGTTTTAAAATTATCTTAAGCGATAAAAATGTTAAAGCTGTACTGATCAATATTTTTGGTGGTATCGTCCGCTGTGACCGTGTTGCGGGTGGTGTGATTGAGGCAGTAAACTCCATGGATATTAATGTACCCGTTGTGGTTCGCCTTGAGGGTACCAATGCAAAAGAAGCGGCTGTTTTGCTTCAAGAATCCGGGATGGATTTTATTGTTGCTTCAGATATAGCCGATGCGGCACAAAAAGTTGTAGCGGCAATTAATTAAAATAAATCAAAAATAGTTAAAAATTATTAAGCTTTCGTAATTGTCATTCTGAACGAAACGGAGTGAAGTGAAGAATCCCAGTTGCTTAGTATGACAGAAATATCCTTGATATAGGAGAAAAAAATGAGTGTATTATTAACTGAAAATACAAAAATTGTTGTTCAGGGCATCACAGGCTCTGAAGGGTCTTTCCATACCCAGCAAATGATGGAATACAACACAAAAGTTGTGGCCGGGGTTACGCCGGGAAAAGGCGGTCAAAAATTTAATGAGACCGTTCCAATTTTTAATACCGTAAAAGAAGCCGCAGCCGAAACAGGTGCGAATGCTTCGGTAATTTTCGTTCCACCGCCTTTTGCCGCCGATGCTATTATGGAAGCCGCCGAAGCCGGACTGGGGTTGATTATTTGTATCACCGAAGGCATCCCCGCAAAAGACATGGTTAAGGTTTATGATTATATCCAAGACAAAAACACGCATCTAGTTGGGCCTAACTGTCCAGGTGTTATTTCACCGGGAATTGGCAAAATGGGCATTATGCCGGCTTTTATCCATCAGCAAGGCCATGTGGGCGTTATCAGCCGTTCCGGGACTTTAACCTATGAAGCCGTTGGCCAGTTAAGCGCGCGTAATATCGGGCAGTCCACTTGTATCGGTATCGGTGGCGATCCGGTTATTGGCACCCGTTTTATTGATGCTCTAAAATTATTTAATGAAGATGAAGACACACATGCCGTTGTAATGATCGGCGAAATTGGCGGCTCTGCCGAAGAAGAAGCGGCCGAGTGGATCAAGGCCAATTTTAAGAAACCCGTTGTCGGGTTTATTGCCGGGCAAACAGCGCCCCCGGGACGTAGAATGGGACATGCCGGCGCAATTATTAGTGGTGGGCAAGGCACAGCAGCCGATAAAATGGCAGCCATGGAAGCCGCGGGAATCCATGTATGCAAAAGCCCGGCGGATATTGGTAAGATGATCGAAGAAGTGCTTTGATTTATAATTGACGATTGATTATTAAAAACCGTCTTAAATATTTAAGATGGATTAGAGATTGATAGTTTTAAGCCCTTTTAAGTTTTTTAAGAGGGCTTTTTTTTATAGACGTTCCAGGTTTCCAAAACCCTGGAACGTCTTCTTATATTGTTTTTCCCCCAAAAATATAGAATATTGACGTGCATTTTGTTTTTTCTATCCGTAATTTAGGGGCTCAAAAATAATAGACATTAAAAAGAAAATATTTTATAAATAGGAGCTTCAATGAGTAACAAGACTTTGGCAATCCTCAAGCCGGATTGCGTACAGAACAATAATATCGGAAAAGTGATTGACCATCTTTTAAATGCAGGATTTAAAATCGTTGCCATGAAAATGGTTAAACTTACCAAAGAGACTGCAGGCGCGTTTTACGAAGTACATAAAGAACGCCCCTTTTATGGTGAGCTTGTGGATTTTATGATGGAAACACGCGTCGTGCCCATCGTGCTGGAAAAAGAAAATGCCGTTGTCGCCCTGCGTGAAACCATTGGTGCTACCGATCCCGCTGAAGCAGCAGACGGAACGGTCCGGAAATTATACGCGGAAAACAAAGGACGCAACACAATCCATGCTTCCGATTCAGATGAAAATGCCGCACGTGAGATTGGTTTCTTCTTCTCTGAAACCGAGATAATCGCTAATAAATAATTTATACAATCCATCTCAAGAGATGGTTTTATAGTTAAAAAAATCAATCCGCTTTAATGTTTATTTTATTTGGAAAATTAGAGCGGGTTTTTTATATTCGACGCTTGTAATGAAAATATCTATTCAAGGCCTTAAGCAAGGTGTAACACGCCATTCTGAAAAAATTTCTTCAAACTTCATTGAGAAACCATACAGGGATTTTTATCCCAATGATTTTTTGGTTGAAGTGGAAATGGATAAGTTTGAGCGTGATATTCGATTATCGGTTAAAATGAAATCCACCGCTTCTTTTATATGTGATTCATGTTTAACAGAGTACGAAAAAACTATCGATGTTAAGGTGCAGCAAGTTTATGAAATTGGAAATAAACCACAGGTAGAAGACGGTCAGATTGTTTATCTGACGCGTGACACAATCGAAATTGATTTGGATGGTTTACTTTCTGAGGCCGTAATTTTGGCCCACCCAATAAAATTGAAATGTACACAAGAATGTAAGGGGTTATGTCCGGGATGTGGGACAAACCTTAATAATGAGAAATGTAAATGCGGAGAGAAGGATATTGATCCTCGCTGGGAACAACTTCGCAAATTGATTAAATAGGAGAAAATAAATGGCAAATCCCAAAAGAAAAGTATCGCGTTCCAAAAGAGATATGCGACGCGCCCACTGGGTTAATTCCCTTGGTACAAACAACGTAATTCCCTGTGATAATTGCGGCGAAAAAATGATCGCACACAGGGCATGTCCTTCCTGTGGATTTTATCGGGGCAAAAGTGTTATCAGCCCTCAATCAGTTTAATTTAGGAAACAGGATAGTATAATTGCAGTTAGCATTAGATGCGCTTGGCGGCGACCATGGGCCACATATAACGGTTCAAGGGGCATATCATTTTTTACAGGATAATCCCGGTGATACAGTTTTGCTCGTTGGTGGCCGTGAAGAGATTAAGGAAGAATTAAGTAAGATTCCTGCCGAATTTCATTCCCGATTACCCATAGTCCATGCCCCAGAAAATATTTCCATGTCCGAGTCACCGACCGATGCTGTAAAACGTAAGAAAAACTCGTCGATGGTTGTTGGATTAAAGTTACATAAAGATGGCGCGGTTGATGGGTTTGTAAGTGCAGGAAGCACCGGGGCGCAAATGGCCGGTAGTTTATTGATCCTTGGTCGGTTATCCGGTGTGAAGAGGCCGGCAATTGGCGTTTTTCTTCCATCTGAACAAGGGATGGTTTATTTATTGGATGCCGGAGCAAATGTTGATTCCAAGCCGCTGCATATTTTGCAATTTGCCATAATGGGCAGTATTTTCGTATCTCAAATTTTTAATAATAAATCGTGTACTGTTGGTTTGCTCAGCAATGGTGAAGAAGCGACAAAGGGTAATGAAAATACCATTGCCACCCATAAATTATTAAAAGAGCACCTGCCGGGTTTTTTTGGAAATATTTAAGGTGGCGATATTTTTAAAGGTAAAACAGACATAATTGTATGTGACGGGTTTATCGGCAACATTATGCTTAAAATGGTTGAAAGCGTAATGGGCGTTATTCTCCATCAAATCCGTAAGAATATCGGAAAAAACCTTGTTAAAAATTTTGGCGCAATGCTTGTAAAACCTGCCTTTAGCGCATTAAAACAGAGCTTTAATTATGAAGAATATGGCGGTGTGCCCCTATTAGGCGTTAATGGGATTTCAATTATTTGCCATGGAAAATCTTCTGCGCTGGCCATAAAAAATGCGCTGCGTGTAGCCAAAGAAATGAAAGAAAAAGAAGTAAACAGCCATATACAAAAACAGCTAAAACTTGAGGAAACCATAAATGCTAAAGCAAGCTAAAATCAGTGCAGTAAGCCATTATGTACCGGAAAAAGTTTTAACAAATTTTGACCTCGAAAAGATGGTCGATACAAATGACGAGTGGATACGGTCCCGCACGGGGATTAGTGAGCGCCATATTTGCGAAGACGGAAAAGCCACTTCGGATATGTCGGCTGAAGCTGTGAAAAGATTGTGTGAACAGCGTGGGATTAGCCCGGATGAGATAGACGTAATTATTGTAGGCACAGTAACCCCGGATATGTTTTTCCCCAGCACGGCAAATTTGGTACAGGAAAAAGTAGGCGCTAAAAATGCCTGGTCTTTTGATGTGGCCGCCGCTTGTTCGGGATTTTTATATGCACTTGCTTCAGGAACCCAATTTATCGCATCCGGTATGTATAAAAAAGTTGTGGTGGTCGGATCTGATAAAATGAGTTCCATTATAAATTATAAAGATCGAAATACATGTGTTTTATTTGGCGATGGGGCCGGTGCTGTTTTGCTTGAGCCTGATGAGGAAGGTAATGGCATTATCGATTTTCTTTTACATTCGGATGGTTCCGGAGCAGAGTTCCTTAAAATGAAAGGCGGCGGGAGCCTTTATCCTGCATCATTAAAAACTGTAACCAGCGATTGGCATTTTTTATATCAGGATGGCAAGCAGGTTTTTAAATTTGCCGTTCAGCGTATGGCCGATGTGTCTGCCAGGATTCTTGAAAAACACAATTATACCGGCGATGATTTAAAACTTTTTGTTCCGCACCAGGCTAATTTGCGTATTATAGATGCTGCCGTTAAACGTGTTGGTGTGGATAGTGACAAGGTGATGATCAATATTGCCAAATATGGGAATACCACTGGCGCAACAATTCCTCTTGCCTTATCTGAAGCATATCAGGAAGGGCGTTTGGATAAAGGTGACCTTGTTTTGTTTGCTACCTTTGGTGGTGGATTTACATGGGGCAGTTCTTTATTAAAATGGTCTATGGACAACCCTGTAAAAAAATAATTCGATTTAAAATACCTAACTCAAAAAACACCACATGAATAAAGCCTTTATTTTTCCCGGTCAGGCCTCACAGTATGTTGGCATGGCTGAGGATCTTTTTGAAAAATTTGATCTCGCTAAAGAATATTTTAAGCAGGCCAATGAAATAATGGAAGCAGATTTGAAATCAATCTGTTTTAGAGGGCCGGAAGAAGAACTTAAAAAAACATACTTTACACAACCTGCTATTTTTGTACACAGTTGTATTTTATCCGCTTTGTTGAAGGAAACAGGTATCTCACCTGTCGCTGTGGCAGGTCACAGTTTGGGCGAGTACAGCGCTTTGTTCGCTGCGGGGTCACTGGGTTTTGAAAGCGGTTTAAAATTGGTAAAAGAACGCAGCCGTTTGATGTATCAGGCCGGGCAAAACAATCCGGGAACGATGGGTGCGATTATCGGGCTGACACCGGAGCAGGTCAAGCAGATTTGTGATAATTTTAAAAGTGTTGGCATTGTTCAACCAGCCAATTTTAATTCACCCGGGCAAATTGCTATTTCCGGAGATAAAGAAACGGTTTTAAAAGCATTGGACGCGGCAAAGTAAATGGGCTCGCGTAAAGCGGTGGAATTGGTAGTTTCCGGTGCATTTCATTCACCTTTGATGAAAGATGCGCAGGATGGTTTAGCCGAAGCATTAAAAAATACCATCATTAAAAATGCCGATGTGCCCTTATACACAAATGTAACAGCAAAGCCTGAAACCGATGGTAATATAATCAAAGAATTATTATTAGAACAACTTACAAAACCGGTTTTATGGCAAGACCTGATTACCAAAATGATAGATGGTGGATACTCAAATTTTATAGAAGTTGGTCCAGGTAAAGTTTTAAAAGGCTTATTAAAACGGATTGACCGCGGGGCAAACTGTAATTTATGCGGAACGGTTGAACAACTGGAAACTTTTAAGGAATAGTATGGATTTTAAAGAAAAAGTTGTAATCGTTACAGGTTCATCGCGTGGGATTGGAAAAGAGATTGCCCTTAGTTTTGCAAAGGCCGGGGCTTCTGTGGTTGTGAGTGGCCGTACTGCGGATACACTAAGCCCTGTTATAGATGCCTTGGACGCGATTGGCGCAAAATCATTGGCGGTTGCGGCAGATG
Organism: Calditrichota bacterium; assembly: GCA_024277115.1. Classification (GTDB taxonomy): domain Bacteria; phylum Calditrichota; class Calditrichia; order Calditrichales; family J004; genus JABFGF01. Next base: position 65,654 of record JAJRVW010000145.1, on the reverse strand, counting down.
TTGCCAAGGTGGACGATGCACAAAATTTGATCAAGAAGACAATCGAAGAATTTGGGCAAATTGATGTACTTGTAAATAATGCGGGCATTACGCGCGACAATCTTTTATTACGGCTTTCGGAAGAGGATTGGGATGCGGTACTGGATACCAATCTTAAAGGGGCTTTTAATTGCATTAAGGCCTGTACCAAGCCGATGATGAAAAAACGGATGGGCGCTATTATAAATATCAGCTCGGTTGTCGGGGTTATGGGCAATGCAGGGCAGGTAAATTATGCCGCCTCCAAAGCCGGTATGATTGGTATGACAAAAAGTGTCGCAAAAGAGTTGGCATCACGGAATATACGAGTTAATGCCATTGCCCCCGGTTTTATTGAGACCGATATGACCGACAATTTAGCCGAAAAAGCAAAAGAAGAATTGATTAATTCAATTCCTTTGGCCAAATTAGGTAGCGCTCAGGATGTAGCCAATTTGGTTATGTTTTTATCATCACAAAAAGCAAAATATATTACTGGCCAGACTATTAATGTTGATGGTGGGATGGTAATTTAACAATTTTTATAACTAACGAATAAGTAGGAGGGAGACACATGTCAGTAGAGGTAGATGTAAAAGAGATTATTATAGACCAGTTGGGTGTTGATGAGGCACAAGTTAAAAACGAAGCTTCTTTCATAGATGATTTAGGTGCAGACAGCTTGGATACCGTTGAGCTTGTTATGGCTTTTGAAGAAAAATTTGATATTGAAATCCCTGATGAGGATGCCGAAAAATTACGTACGGTAGGTGATGCTGTTAATTATCTTACAGAAAAATTAGCATAAATATTTGTAAAGAAATATAGGTTAAGTTCCTGTATTTATAATCCTTTCAATAACTATATTTTTGTTTTAACTGGATTTTTTTGTTACGGCCTAACTTTAATAATCCAGCGAAATATATTCATAAAGGATTTAATTTTAAGAGCAATCCTCCTTTTGAGGATTGCTTTAGTTGTTTTGTAAACATGTTAAAAATAAAATTATAAGGTTGAGTATGAGTAAGAAACGTGTTGTTGTAACAGGTTTTGGCGCAATTTCCCCTGTGGGAAATACAGCGATGGAAACGTGGGAGGCGCTACTCGAAGGGAAAAGTGGTACATCAAAAATAACACGTTTTGATAGTACTGATTTTAAAACCCAAATTGCCGCTGAAGTAAAAGGGTACGATCCATTAAATTATTTTGACAAGAAAGAGTCGCGTAAGTTAGACCGTTATTCCCAGTTTGCGATGATCTCGGCGGATGAGGCCATTTTAAATAGTAAACTTGACTTGGAAAAAGAAGATCGGGACCGCATCGGTGTCATTATAGGCTCGGGTGTCGGCGGCATGAAGTCATTTGAGGATGAGCATTCCAAATTGATCCATGGCGGCCCGCGCCGTGTAAGCCCCTTTTTTATTCCTTTGATGATCGCCGATATTGCAGCCGGTCATGTCTCCATGAAACATAATTTAAAAGGCCCAAATTACGCCACGGTTTCTGCCTGTGCAACATCCGGGCACAGTATCGGGCTTGGGCTTAGGACGATCCAATATGGCGATGCCGATATTATGTTGTGCGGTGGCGCCGAGTCATCTGTAACGCCGATGAGCGTTGCGGGCTTTAACGCATCCAAAGCGCTTTCCACGCGGAATGATGAGCCGGAAAAAGCGAGCCGCCCCTTTGATAAAGAACGTGACGGGTTTGTAATGGGCGAAGGCGCCGGAACGGTTGTTTTGGAAGAATTGGAGCATGCTTTAAAACGTGGCGCAACCATTTATGCCGAGCTTGCCGGAATGGGCTTTACAGCCGATGCGTACCATATGACCCAACCCGCGCCGGGCGGAGAGGGCGCAATCCGCGCCATGCGTATTGCACTAAAAGACGCCGGGATTGAGGCCGGAGCCGTGGATTATCTTAACGCACACGGCACATCTACCTATTTTAACGATAAACTTGAAACGGAAGCCATTCATTCGGTTTTTGGCGCACACGCCAAAATGCTGAATGTAAGCTCGACAAAGTCGATGACAGGGCATTTGCTTGGCGCTGCCGGCGCGCTGGAAATGATTGTCGCCACGCTTGCGGTGAAAGAAAATAAAATCCCTCCAACCATTAATTACACCGTACCTGACCCTGAGTGTGTTTTAAATTATACACCAAACAAAATGGTGGAACGGGAAGTGATGGTGGCGATCAGTAATTCTTTTGGTTTTGGCGGGCACAATACCTGTTTGTGTGTAAAGAAATTTGAGATGTAGGAAGCGGGTTGTTTAATTTATCCGAAATACAGTGATCTATGATTCAAAAAATTACACCGTGGTTTGCTAATGGGGTAAAAGCGACTGAATCCCAGCCTCTTGATATTGCTGGAATAACTAAAATTATCGAGTACGATTTTAATGACCAAAGCTTGATAGTCCAGGCAGTAAGCCATCGTTCGTATTATGTTGAATCCGGCAATCATTTGCGTTCTAATGAGCTGATGGAATTTTTGGGTGATGCGGTACTCGACCTAGTGGTGACGGACTTTTTGTATAATAAATTTCCAAATGAAAATGAAGGGCTGTTATCTCAGAAAAAGGCTATTCTTGTTTCGCGCAAGGTTTTAGGCAAGATTAGTGAAGAGAAAGGTTTTGGTAATTATCTGATCCTAAACAAAGGAGAAGAGAAAACCGGTGGCCGTAAACGCCTTTCTAACCTGGCAAATTTATTTGAGGCCATTTTAGGCGCAATTTATCTTGATGGCGGCATCGAACCGTCACGCAAATTTATTGACAGCTTTTTAATTAAACGCTACAAAGAACTTTTAAAAGAAAAAACATTTTTTAACTATAAGTCCAGCTTGCTCGAATTTGCCCAATCAAAGGGGTGGGGCGCGCCGACGTATTCTGTGTTAGAAGAAACCGGACCGGACCATCAAAAAACATTTTTAATACGGGTTGTTGTAAATGATGACTGGAGCGCAAGCGGAACCGGGGCCAATAAAAAAAGCGCTGAACAAAATGCAGCAAAACAAACGCTCGACCTAATTGCAAAGAGTAATTCTGACGTAAAGAAGTTTCTTAAAAATTAATTAAGGAAAATAAATTGAAAATTATAAATGTTGTTGGCGCGCGACCTAATTTTATGAAAATTGCACCCATTGACAGGGTGATGGCCCAAGACCCTGATATTGAAACTTTTTTGGTACACACCGGGCAACATTATGATGAAAAGATGTCCAAGTTGTTTTTTGATGACTTGCAAATGCCTAAACCTGATATTTATCTCAATGTCGGTTCGGCAAGCCACGCGGTGCAAACGGCCAAAATAATGGTTGAGTTTGAAAAAATCCTTGAAAAAGAAAAACCCGATCTGGTGCTGGTTGTTGGTGATGTAAACTCCACAGCAGCATGCAGCATCGTTGCCCAAAAGATGCATATTAAGGTTGCACACGTGGAAGCGGGGTTACGTTCCTTTGACCGCCGGATGCCGGAAGAAATTAATCGCTTAATTACGGATGCCATCTCGGATATGCTTTTTGTGACGGAAAAGAGCGGTATGGAAAACCTGAAGAATGAAGGTATTCCTGACTCTAAGGTTCACTTTGTAGGTCATGTAATGATCGATTCACTAATCAACTTTAGTGAAAAAGCAGCTGAATCGACGATTATGGAAGAGCTGGATATTGAGAAAGGTAATTACGGGTTGATTACTTTACATCGCCCTAGCAATGTGGACAATATAGAGGTTTTTTCAAAACTGATTGATGCGTTTGAAGTCATTGAAAAAGATTTAAAACTCATTTTTCCCATCCATCCCCGTTCCCGTAAAATGATACAGAATTTTGGCCTTGAAGATAAGGTTAAAGATATGCAAAATCTGGTTCTCCTTGAGCCACAAGGGTATTTGGATTTTATGAAACTGTTGCATAATTCCAAGTTGGTGTTAACCGATTCCGGCGGCCTGCAGGAAGAGACAACTTATTTGCAGATTCCATGTATCACCATGCGCGAAAATACGGAGCGCCCAATCACAGTTGAAGTTGGAACAAATATTTTAGTTGGCACCGATGTGGATATGATTTTAGATGAGTTCCAAAAAGTAATGAACGGCGCGAAACGTGACAGTAAAATTCCGGAATTATGGGACGGCAATGCTGCCAAACGAATTGTTGAAATTATAAAGAAAGAACTTTCATGAGATATTTTTTTTGTGTTCTATTAATCTTTTCTTTAAAACTTTCCGCGCAATCCTTATATCAAAATGAGAGTAAGGATCAATCCCGAAGTTCATCTTTTGGAATGAACAATATTCCAAATCTTAATGAGATTCCGGCTCAAAGTGGTTTTAACTATTCAATAAATGAGAATGAGTATTATGTTGGTTCGGGTGATATCTTTTTAATTAAAATTGACCGAAAAGGCCCCGCGATTAAAATTTTTAATTCCCCGGTCACTCCTGCAGGCTACATTGCCCTACCAGATATTTCAGGCATTTTTGTTAGAGGCAAGTTACTTAGTAATGTTAAAGCAGATATCATTAAGACTTTAAAAAAAAGATACCCTGATGCACTGATTGAAACGTATCTTTTTGGATTGCATGCTATTAATGTAACTATTTTGGCACCAGAAAAAATTAATAATTCCTTACTTTTAAATTCTTCAAACAGGCTTTTTGATGCTTATACTCAATTTGTCGAAAGCATGCAGATGGATAGCATTCGTCAGGCCATGTTGGATAGACTTTCATTACGCAACGTAAAGCTTATCAGGAAGGGAAATACATCCGTTTATGATCTAAGAGAGTTTAAGATAAACTATTCATCTGCTGTTAATCCTTATCTTCAACATGAAGACATAGTTTATTTTTCCTTTAAAGATTCTACCGCACACCATGTTTCTGTCAAAGGAGCAGTTACTAATCCGACTGATTTTGAATATAAAACGGGCGATGATTTAATTAAGGCCTTTGATTTTGCCGGTGGTCTTGCACCAAATGCCGAATTAAATAAAATTATTGTTACCAGGTTTTATGAAAATTCAAAGATTAAATATATCACCCTTTCTATGCCCGGTGATAGTAATTTTCTATTGCAGCCTGATGACCGTATTTATGTACGGGACAAGAAACAATATCATATTAAGTCAAGTGTGGAAATAAAGGGAGAAATTGCTTTCCCTGGTGAATATTCCATTGAAGATGGGAAAATACGTTTAAAGGATTTGATTGAATTGGCCGGTGGTTTTACTGAAAAGGCATCTCTTCAACAGGCAAGGGTTTTACGTGATGAAGGCGATTATGAGGACAAAGAATTTGAACGGTTAAATGCACCGGTTGCCAAAGCAATGAGTAGCACAGAATTAAGTTATTTACGGGCTCGAAATAGAGAAGATACACGTGTTGTAAATTGTGATTTTAAGCGTCTTTTTGAAAAAGATGATCAAACTCAGAATATTCTTTTGCTAGATAAAGATATTATTGTCATACCAAAGATATCAAAAAATATTTATATTTCGGGCGGTGTGCTGAACCCAGGGGTTTTCCTCTATAATAAGAACTGGGATTTTGAAAAGTATGTTCAGGCTGCAGGGGGGTATTCAGCGCGTGCAAAAGAAGGATTCGTTAAAATTATCCGACATAGAACAGGGAATTGGATTGATGCAGAGGAGAATATTCCAATTGAAGAAAATGACATAATTTTTATTCCTTTCCGTGCAGAGTTTGATACATATTATATAGTAAAAGAAACTCTTGTTATTGCCAGTCAATTGGCCTCACTCTTCTTGCTGTATATTAGTATACCAAAATAATGATTAAATTTTAAGGAATTTAAAGTGAGCCAATCTACAACTTCCAACTTTCCTATTTTAAAAGTTCTATATCATCACAAAAAACTGAATATTTCGATTTTTCTTTTTTACATAATTGCTTCTTTGTTGATTGTTCTGTTTGTGTTTAAAAAACAATATACATCAGTTGTTTCAATAATTCCCTCTGCTGCAAGTTTTGCTTCAGGTGGTATTGGAGGCCAGTTAGGTGCCCTTAGTGATTTAGCCGGTTTAAATTTTGGTGGTGCATCGGCTCAAAGCCAGGAAATGTATATGGGGATAATTAATTCCCGTAAACTTTTAGATTCAGCCATAATTAAGGAGTTTACAATTATGGAAAAAGGCGAAACTCTTAAAAAAAATTATATTGGATTTTTAGAGATAGAAGGCAATTCTGAAATTGAGATTATAGAGAAAGCTTTAAAAGCTATTCGTGAAGAAACCATTTATATTGATATTGATACCGATAATGGAATTTTATATCTCTCAGTAACAACACCATTTTCCGATTATTCTGCACAGCTCGCTAATTATATTACTAAGCGCCTTAATGAGCTCGTGCAGACTGAAGTGCAAAGCGAATACAGATATCAATTAAACTACTTAAAAGAAAAAATTAATGAGGTTAATGATAGTCTTAAAACTGTAGAGAGAGAATTGGAACTATTCCTGGAGTCTAATACAGATCCCACAACACCGCAATTTCAGGTGGAACAAATTCGGTTACGTAGAAATTTAGAAATACAAACTGGTATTTTTATCGAATTACGAAAACAACAAGAAATATTCATTCTCGAAAATATGGTCAATTTAAGTGATATAAAGGTTTTAGATTCGGCCAAACCTTCCTTTAAAAAGAGCCGTCCTAAGCGTTCGTTATTATTAATATCCTTTGTACTTATTGCTGTTTTCCTTCACATTGGGTTTGTTGGTGGAAGATTGATATTAAAAAATTTTGTTGCGAATTTAAAATTAAATTGAATTGATGAACTTTTTAAAACATCCCTTTTTTAAGTCTGAAGATTTTAAAAAGCTCTTTACAAATATTACTAACTTTTCGATTTTACAGGTAACCAACTATCTCGTTCCTCTTATAACCATTCCTTATATTGTCCGTGTAATCGGAGCAGAGCGATTTGGGATCATTACCTTTGCACAAGCTCTTATTCAGTTTGCCCTTATACTTGTAGATTATGGTTTTAATATTTCTTCCATTACAAAGATTTCAAATGTAAATCTTACAAATCATGAAAAATCAGGAGTATACAGCAGTGTTTTTTATATTCGAATTTTTATAATGGTGGTGACATTGGTCCTGTTGGGTATTTTATCTCTTTTTTGGAATGAATTGACAGAATATTTATGGGTTTATATCTTCTCATTTGGAATCATCCCCGCACAAATATTGATTAGTAGTTGGGTTTATAATGGGTTGGAAAAAGTGAAATATCTAAATTATACAAACCTTGTTAGCCGCCTAATTTATCTGATTTGTATATTTATTTTTATTAAAAATGAGGAAAACTATTTATGGGTACCATTGATTAATTCAGTTTCATTGTTTTTTGCGGGACTATCCAGCTTGTATTTTGTAAAAACTAAGTTAGATATAAAATTATTTTTTCCTGGCTGGGGTACCATGAAAGAGAACTTCCTTGATGCCTGGCCAGTATTCGTGGCAAACTTTTCAATTAATTTATATAGAAATACAAATATTTTCATCCTTGGTTTACTTGTCACCAAAGACATTGTTGGTATTTATGCTGCAGGTGAAAAATTAGTAAAAGTGCTTCAAAATATTTTCAACCCGATTACACAAACGGTTTACCCATTTATTTCCCGAATTAAATCTCAAAACATTCATAAAAGTATTAAGGCTATTAAAGTACTAACTTTTGGTGCAGGTATTATAACTTTGATAATCTCCTTTGCTGTTTATATGTTTTCTGATCAGGTGACACAAATATTTTTAGGTGCTAAGTTTGCTCTTTCTCGCAAGATAATCGAAATAACTGTTTTTGTATTGTTTTTCGGTGTATTAAATTACATTCTTGGTATTATTTTTATGATGAATTTTGGTATGAAAAAACAATTTACACAGGCTGTTATCTGTACTGGTTTTTTTAATCTTTTCCTCTGTTCTATTTTAACCTATTTTTATTCTGATATTGGGACTGCCATTTCCTTTATTTCTGCTGAAGCCTTTTTGTTTATTCTTCTGGTTCTTACTATCTACAAATACCGTTTTATGTGGGGTGGGAAAATTGCCTAATCAGAAAAAGGTTGCGATTATCTTGCTAAACTGGAATGGGGCAGATGATACGATTGAGTGCCTTGAAAGTATTTTTAAAAGCACATACAAGAACTTTACAGTCTTTTTAGTTGATAATAATTCTAAAGATGGTTCTTTGAAATCTATAACAAGTTGGCTGAACGGTGATAATAATGTTAAATTGAATAGTGCGTTTGACGAACTAATATCCCCATATGCTAAAAAACCACTTTTTTATGAACTCGGTGTGGTTAATCAAAACTCCTTTAAACCATTATTTAGTATATCCAGGCAATCAAAAATAAAGATAATTCCAAATAATAAAAACCTTGGTTTTGCAAAGGCCAATAATCAGGTTATAAATTATATACTTTCCAATAACCTTGATTATGAATTTATTTATTTACTAAATAATGATACTGTGATTAAAGAAGATACAATCACCCGGCTTGTTCAGCATATGGAAAAAGAGGACCGACAGATTTCGAACTCAATTATTTATAATTACTATCAACAGGATAAAATTGACTTTGCCGGAGGAAGGTTGTTTTGTTGGGGAAAGGCCAGTTATTTTAATTCATTACCCGATAATAATTTTCGCGATTCAGAATTTGCCCATGGTTGTGCGATGATGGTCAGGAAAAGTGTTTTTGAAAAATATGGTACTTTAACAGAGAAGTTTTTTCATGGCGAAGAGGATTTTGAATTCAGTTGGCGAATTAGTAAAACACCAGTGACGATATCTTGTTGTTGCACAAGTATTGTTTATCATAAAGAAGGTGCGAGCGTCGATAAGTTTATTGAGAAAAAAAAGGAGAAGCTTGTTTTATCCGCCTTAAACCGTATTATTGATATGAAATCATATTTTTCACCTTTCAAGTGGTCTATATGGAAGATTCTTGTCCTCGTATACTATTTACATTTATTTAATAAACTTGCAAGAGTACCATATTTTAATATCTTGCCAATACTTTTAAAGATAAATAAGATTAGTAATAATAATTGGACGGTAAGCAAAAAGATGATTGATAAAATTATTGGGAATAGTTAGATGATGGAAACCCAATTTGCAGGAATTGCCTTTGTGATTACAATTCTTGGTTTATCCGGTTTTGAGATTAGGCGCCTTAAAACTATAATTACACCTTTTACTGTGACAGCATTACCATTTGTTGCTATTGTTTTCTTACTTTCCTTTGTTTATATAGATGCCCAGATAACGCCTATTTCTGTACGGGCAATATACTTTATTCTTTTTAATTTAACTCTTATTTGGATTGTAGGATTCTTCTTTACAAGAAAAATAAAGGTTTCTTCCTCATTTAATAAAATTGATTATTTTAATTATTTTTCAGACCTCAATAATTATAAACCGCTGCTAATTCTCCTCGCGTTTGCTATTTCGATGATAACTTTCTATAGGGTTTATTCAATTGTTCATGCCAATGGAGGATGGTTTTTTCTTGGTAATTATGAATATGAGAGTTTAATTAATTCCGGGCCGGGCGCTTATTTAATTGTTTTCGGTGAAGCCGTTTTTATACTCCTTTATCTTGTCTCTGCAAAGACGGGAAAAAAATATATTTCCTACACAGTACTTATCCTACTAGGTATTTCATTTTTTCTGCTTATGGTAAAGTTTAACCTGTTATGGATGATCATGATGATTTTTTTTATTAAAAACATGAACCTGAAAATAAAAAAGCAAATAAGTACAATTATCAAAACCTTTAGTATTCTCATATTTATCTTTGTTTTTCATTTTGTGTTTTTGACTATTTTTTGGGATACCTTTTCTATTACCAGCGTGCGGATGTGGGAGTTTTTTTATAAAACAATTTTAAATTATTTTTTAACAAGTCCACTTGTACTAGATAATTGGTTGAATACGCCAGGTATAAAACCTGATTGGACTTTGTTTGCGATTTTGCAAAATATTATTTATGTAGTTACTAGTAACCCACTTAGAGTTCCAACTTTGCATTTAGTCTCCAATGGTTTTGAGAATCTTGGACCGGGGATAGATTCTAATGTTGGTACTAGTTTTGGTGTATATTATTTAATAGGTGGTATTCCTTTTACGATCATTATGACAACGAGCTTTGCAATTTTAATGTATTTTGTTTATACAAGATGTATTAGAAAAAGTAATGTTTTCTTTCAGTTTTTTTCATGGTTTTTACTTACTTTAAGTTCGCTTAGTTTTTTCGTTCAATATTTTACTATTCTCCCCACATATATTTTCCCCGTTTCCTTTTTCTTTTTAGTAGCTTTATTCCGGTTTATGAATAAATACAAAGTTGCAAGGGTGCCGGCATGAAAACCAAAGTACTCCATTTGATAAATAGCCTTGAGATGGGTGGTGCGGAAAACCAGTTATTGCTATTGCTGTCCAACTTTAATAAAAGTAAATTTGAATGGCATCTCGGGACTCTCCATAAAAACAGTTCTTTGTTAAAGGGTTTTAACAAAAACGAAATTTTTATAAATGATTTTTCTAATAAAGGCCGGTTCTCATTATTCGGTTTGGTTCGGTTGTATAAATATATAAAAATTAATAATATTGAGATAATTCACACACATCTTGTCCACGCTGGGATATTTGGCTTTATCATTGGTAAGTTTGCTGGGTGTAAATACTTCTTTTATACGCGGCACCATACTTTATCTGATAAAGAAAGGTCCCTTTTATACACGTTTTTAATCCATATATTAAAACGATATACTAATATAATTTGTGTTTCTAAATCGGTCTATAATCATTTTTTATCAAAAGGTTTGCCAAAGAATAAACTGAAAGTAATTTACAATGCGGTAAATCCTGTTTTTATTAATGTGCAAGAGAGAAAGAAGGTACAGTCAAATTCTTTGATTTCAGTAGGTCGTTTGGTAGAAGCAAAGGATTATAAGAAACTGATTAGCGCAATAAAAATAATCAAGAAAAAAATTAATGAGGTAAGTTGTTACATTATTGGTGATGGGCCTGAATTTTCAAACCTTTCTAAACAAATTAGAGAAGAAGGATTGGAGAGTTCCGTTTTCCTGTTAGGAGAGAAATCAACAGAGGAGATAATTCCCCTTTTGAACGAAAAAGAAATTTATGTTTGTTGTTCAAAATATGAAGGGTTTAATTTGGCATTGGTCGAAGCCATGGCTATGGGAAAAACATCAATTTCTACTTCAGTAGGCATCGCGACTGAAATAATAAAAGATGGCTATAACGGAAAATTGATTGAAAACAATACGGTTAATACATTAGCGGATTCTCTTAGTGTTGTATTAAAAGATGATCAGTTTAAACGCGATAGTGCAAATCATGCATCAGTTATAATAAAAGAATTATTTGCTGTTGAAAAAATAACAAAATCAATAGAAATCCTGTACCTTGAAGAGGTATCTGCTATACATTAAAGAGTTTTAATATTTAGTGCAGAAATTAGAATCTTGAAAAAAATTAAAATTATAAGAATACAATCGCGTATAGTAATCGGTGGCCCAGCTATTCATACACGGATATTATCCGAGAAGCTTAATCCTAATAAATATCAGACTATCCTTATTGGGGGCACTAATAGTGCTGATGAGAAAAGCCTGGTTGATGAGTTGGTCAGTAAAAACATAGATTGCAGGATAATCCCTGAAATGGGCAGGGATATTCATTTTTATGATGACCTCATTTCTTTTTACAAATTATTTAAAATTATTAAACAGGAAAAGCCTCAAATTGTACATACGCATACAGCTAAAGCAGGAGCACTAGGAAGGTTTGCAGCATATATTGCCCGTGTCCCCATAATTTTCCACACTTTCCATGGAAATGTTTTTAGCGGATATTTTGGGAATTTTAAAACTAAAATTTTTTTATTTTTAGAAAAAATACTTGCTAAGATGTCGACTAAGATTATCGTAATTAGTTCTGAGCAACGCAAGGATATTTGTGAACGATATCTAATCGCCCCAGCAAAAAAAACAGTAACAATTCCCTTAGGTTTTGAGTGGGAAGGATTTGATAAAAAAAGTAAAAATGGAGTTTCCTTAAGAGAACACTTTTCTATAAACCCGAATAAAAAGATGATTGGAATTGTGGGCCGGCTTGTTCCCATTAAAAACCACCGGCTCTTCATAGATGTTGCAAATAAAATACTTCACCGCTGTCAAGACCAATTTCATTTTATTATAATTGGTGATGGCGAATTAGCACCTGTTTTAAAACAAAAGTGCAAAGCATTGGGAATTGCAGATAGTATTACTTTTGCTGGGTGGCAAAAAGTAAACAAAAACCTTTACCAAGAATTTGACCTTACTCTTTTGACATCAAATAATGAAGGCACACCAGTGGCCATAATAGAATCCTTAGCAGCTGGTATACCCGTGATTTCAACAAATGTTGGTGGTGTTCCTGATATAATGAAGAATTATTCATTAGATTATTTAGTTGGAAGAGGCGACGTTAATAGTTTCGTGGAAAAAATCACATTGCATCTTGAAAAACCATTGGTTGTGTCGGAACAAGTGCAAGAAAAAATTAAAAAATACTATAATTTTGAGAGATTGGTAACTCAAATTGATGAACTCTATCATGAATTATTGTAAATATCCACATTAATAAAAATAAAATTTATGCCCACCACAAACCTCCAAAAAGCAAAACAATACGAAAAAATCAACCTGGGCTTTTCCATTTTCAGCACCATCCTCTCAATCATAATCCTTGTAATATTTGTGGTGCTGGGCTACTCTGCACAACTCCGTGATATCGTTTCTAGCTGGTCCGATAATGCCTATTTACAACTGATCTACTTTTTGTTTGCAATGGGGGCAGGCTATTCTGTTATTTCATTTCCGTTAAGTTATTTTAGCGATTTTTGGCTGGAGCATCACTTTGAACTTTCCAACCAGACTTTTTCGGCGTGGATATGGGAGAAAACAAAAGGCTTTATTGTAGGAAGCATATTGGGCCTTCCCATACTTTTGGCATTTTATTTTTTCTTATTAAATTACCCGGATACATGGTGGGTTTGGACTGCCACCATCCTCTTTTTCTTTTCTATTATCATTGGCAAAATAGCGCCACAGGTTATCATGCCGCTTTTTTATAAATTTGAAAAGCTGGACGATGAAATATTGTTGGACAGAATGCAGTCCCTTGCCAAAAAAGGAAATTTTTCCTTAGAAGGCGTCTACCGCTTTGATATGAGCAAATCAACAAAAAAAGCCAATGCCGCGTTTACCGGAATGGGCAAATCAAAACGGATTATTTTAGGCGATACACTTTTGGAGAAATTTAATGCAGATGAGATTGAAGGTGTTTTTGCCCACGAAGTAGGACATTATGTGCATAAACATATCACACAAGGGGTTTTTATTGGAACCCTCAGCACATACCTTACGCTTTATATTACACATCTTATTTTTGATTGGATATTGGCCGCTACACATTTTACCGGCGTTGCCGATTTGGCCGCCCTGCCAATTTTGTCTTTGATAATTACCCTGCTTTCGATGATAGCCGCGCCATTTACAAATATGCTAAGCCGTTATAACGAACGCCAGGCCGATCGTTATGCTATCGAGAACAGTTCTAATCCTGCCGCATTTATTGCCGCTTTGCAAAAACTTGCCGAGTCAAACCTAAGCGATCCAGACCCGCACCCGCTGGTCGAATTCCTTTTCCACAGCCATCCATCTGTTGGCAAACGGGTTAAATTTGCGGAAGGGTTGTTAGCTCAATAAGGTTAAGCCTTTCCCAGAATTGCCGAATATTTCTTCTTCTTTATTGATGGATAATTCCCAAATAAAAAATCATTCTTATAGACTTTATTCTTTGTAGGCGTTAATTTCGTCTTGTATCGTGAGGACAAGGGACGGCACACAAAAAAGATTTTTTTTCTTCGTGTGCTCTGCGTTAATAAAAAGAAACAATCGAGATAGTTTTTTATATAAACATAAGACAGGACAGTGTCCTGTCGCTACATCCAACAAAAAAGTTTTTCTCGGTGTGCTTCGTGAGCTTAGTGGTTAAAAAAGAAAAGCAGTTGCAAGTAAAATTTCATTGGATTCAACATAGGACAGGACAATGTCCTGTCGCTACATCCAACAAAAAAGTTTTTCTCAGTGTGCTTCGTGAGCTTAGTGGTTAAAATAGAAAAACTGTTGCAAGTAAAAATTTCATTGATTAGGCATAGGACAGGACAATGTCCTGTCCCTACATCCAAAAAGAAGATTTTCCCTGTAGTAATAAACATATAATTGGTCATTTTAATGCAGCTCCAAATCAAATCGATCTTAAAAAAAACGGCTTCCTATCTTGGCCAGGTCTTTTTAATTTCCCTCGTTCTTCTGACTGTAATTATTACAGCCACAATTCTGCTTTATTGGCAAACCAATGTCGTTGCCGATGCCGCTAAAAAATATTTAAACACATCATTTAATGATTCCACAAGTATTGATTACGGAACAATTAAAGGTACCTTATTTAATAGTATCTTCATCGATTCCATTCGTTTTGATCAAAAAGATAAAATAGGGTTGAGCGCAAAAAAAATTGAATTACGCTATAATCTATGGCCGCTTATAGATGATAAAATAGAAATTTCCAGAATTTATATTGACTCTCTGAGCATCAATCAATTTCCCCGGCCGCCCAAAAACAAATCTGATAAAGAAGAAAATGCGCCATTTAACCTGGATTCTTTGTTAGCGCAAATTCAATCTTCGCATTTTCTTGATTCACTTGTAAACTCATTGCCCCAACTCAAACTTGAAGAACTGGAGATTGTTACCGGGCATCTGCAAATACAGGACAAGGGACTTACTTTTGAAAATGTATATCTCAATATGGCATTAGAAACCCGGCCAGGGCAGATTAATTTTCAGCTTAAAAACCTTAGCGGCTATTGGTACGAGCGTGATCTTGAGTTGGAAAACCTGCATTTCCAGCTCATTGCAAAAGAAGGACAGTTGACCCTTAATAATTTCCTGATCGAGGCAGGTAATTCGCGTATTGTTTTGGCAGGTGACTTGGAAATCGAGACAATGCGGGCTTTGATCGCTATCGAGGAATTCCATCTCGATTTTAAAAGTTTTGCTGGATTTGTCCCTGCTTTTGAGGAAGGCGGAAGCGCAGACGGAACGATCTCATTTATTGGGTCGCCACAAAATTTTGCCATAAATGGCGATCTGCAAGGCCGTTGGCGCGACCATCAATTGGATCAGTTAAAACTGGTCTCATCCTATGATTATGGGACCATTGAGATCGATACAATGCTTCTTAAAAGCACGAGTGGCAATTTTACATTAAACAGTAAAATCGATCCTAATAAAAGCGCGAGCGGGAGATTATCTTTTGATAATATTATGCCCCATACCGTTGATACGTCTCTCGCACCAAGTGCATTAAATGGTTATGTGAAATTTGACTTTCCGACAGGCGCCTTCGATATAAATAAGCTAAAAGGTACCATTAAAAACTTAACTGGGCAGGGTGAAGTAGTCATTTATAATTCATTTTATCAGGATTTTCGGCTTGATTCCCTGCGTTTTGCCCTTTCGGCACAGCGGGGAAATATTGGCTTGGTACAGCCTTCCTTTCTTAAGATTGCCAACCAGGCACGGTTTGAAATTCTGGGTTATTTAAACAAAGGGAAGCAACTTGATTTTCAGGTACGCACAGCCATTGGTGATCTGAACCGCCTTACATCCGCTTTAGGCCAGGATAGTTTATTTGGAACCTATCATTCGGAATTTAGGGCCTTTGGCAACTTAAATGACCCGCATCTCGAAGGTGATTTTTGGATAAGTGGTTTTAAATATAAAAACATCCTTCTCGATAGCATCGCTCTTGATTTACAACTTTCCAATATTTTATCGATGCCTGTGGGTGTTGGTAATTTTTTAATCACACAGGGCGCCGTTTATGGTATACCCATCCGCAATGTAACCCTTAATGCTGCGGTTGATAGCTCTAAAATTCGTATCTCCAACGCACGGATATTTAGTGAGGATAATTATATCGAGAGTACATTGCAGCTCTTTTTACTGAAGGACAGGGTCGACATTATTGTGGATAAAATCCGCATGGAATATGAAAATTACTGGCTGGAAAATAACCGTAATATTGCCATAAAAATCGATTCAACTCAGATTGTTTTTGATGATTTTAATCTGACTGGCCCAAGAAATACGTCCCTTATCGCCAACGGCACTTACAACCTTGGCAAATCCGATTTTGATATTGCTTTAAATTTGGAGAGCCTCAGCCTGGAGCCATTCCAGCAATTCATGGGCAAGAAACACAGGTTTAAAGGAATTGTGACAGGCAAGGCTAATTTAAAAAATATTCTTACAGAACCGGAAGTTGAGGTTAAAATGGCCTGCAGTGCAATCGAGTATAATGATGTTGCATTTGGTGATTTTAAGGCCGACCTCACTTATGACAAAGAAAAGGTGTTAATAAAAGAACTGTTCATGGAATCGGATTCCTCCAAACTTGAACTGTCCGGTGACCTCTCTTTTCAGTTTGATAAAAAAGTGGGGCAGTTGTTAGATATTCTTCGCGAAACAGATACAAACCTTAAGCTTAACTGGACAAATATCAACCTGCAAAAATACAATTCTTTATTGAAATTAAAGCACCCTATCAGGGGCAATCTTGATGGTTATCTGGAGGTTGAGGGTACGGTAGATGCACCGTTTATGCGTCAATCGCTTACGATGTCCGGTTTTAAGTATAGCGATTTTGTAGTGGATTCTCTTATTATGTTTGGCCAGTATAGTTCCGGATATATGATTTTAGATAGTTTGGCCGCAGACTTTAATGGTACCTCGTTTAGCTTAAAGGGTACCAGCAAATCGATTTGGGATTTGGCAGCACCGATAGTGTTTTTGTGGATAACCCGTTTGAGTTTTATCTCACCAGCAAAGATGATAAAATCGAATTTGTCGGCCTATTTAATGATCAGCTCGAAGCCATTTATGGGGATTATGATCTGGAAATGTATATTTCCGGTACGCCTCAAAAACCGGCCATTAGTAGCGGTTCAGTTAAAATGGAAAAGGGCAAGATTTTACTATCTCGGGTAAAGGACCCCATCGAAGATGTACAGGTTGATGTTGAGATTGAGGATAATATCTTAACGATTAATACTTTTAATGGAAAATCGGAACAGAAACAGGATTTACTACAAACCGCCTTTTCGTATGTGCGTAAATTATGGTCTTGGTTTTTACCCAAAGAGAAGAAAAAGGGAACGCTTATTGTTGATGGCACCATTGATTTGGAAAACATTATGCGTCCCGGAATCAATCTTGATATAAAAATGAACCAATTTTTTGTGGATTATTTTGTGGAGAATACCAAGCTTCTTGTAACCACAAAAAACTTAAGAATCAGTGGGCAAGACACCGTTTCAGTTTCGGGAAAATTGGTTTTGCCATCCGGTGAATACGTGGTAAACCTGGAGCAGATGCAAAAAAATATATACCTGCAAAAACCTTCTACCGGAGTAAGCAAACCATACATCAGCATGAACCTGGAAATTGAGATTCCTGGCAATTTTGTTATAACCAGCTCGGCTCTCGATTTGCAAAATAATTTTAAAATTGTAATGCGTGGAAACCTGCAAGCAAGCCGTGAGGCAGGTTCGGACAATATGTCATTGATTGGCCTGATGGAGACAGAGTCCGGCAAGTTTACATCGTTTAACCAAAGTTTTAATGTCACTTCCGGTTCCATAGATTTTAATAATCCGCTGCGTATAAACCCCGATTTAAATATAGTGACCCGAAAAAATCTAAAAGACAAAACATTCGATCTGATAATTAGCGGAAACCTTGAATCGATTCAACAAAATATTATTGTAAGGGATAGCAGGGGAGCGGAACTAAACCTCTCGCAGCAAGATAAGATCGCTTTGCTTACTTTAGGTGCCGATCTATCCATGGTATCAAGCAAAACGGATTCGACCATGCGCGGCGTGGGCGAGGATATTGCTTCTAATGTTGTACTAACTGCGGCAGAGCGGGGCGTGGAAGAACTGACCGGCCTGGACAAGGTTGAGATCAGCTCCAGTGATAAATTTTTGGATTTACAGAAGCTGAAACTGAACAATGGCCTGGCACAGGCTTCTATCTCATTTGGGAAATACCTGACCAGCGATCTATACATTGAGTACCGCACACAATTTGGCAGCGGTGTGCCGACGCCAAAGCTAAGTTGGGACGCGGGAAATCGTATTACGCTTCAATATCGTTTAAACAAACTGTGGAGTTTTGAAAGCCATTATGAAAAAACCGTTCCGCAGGGCAATAATAAAATTAAGTTGGGTCTCTCCTGGGAATATTCTTTTTAATTGATGATACCAAGAGGAAAAGTCACGAGGGTTTTAATTTTGGGCCAACAATAAATGGCGTTATACCCATTTATTCTAAAACGACAGTTTATAAAGAATGAAAATTTAATTAATCTGATTTTATGAAAATAATTCTACTAATATTTTTAATCATCCTCTTCTCCAATATCACTTTTGCTGCAACCGAGGTGACGGAAATTTCCTTTAAACAAAGTTCTGGTTTTGACAATGATGAACTACTAGATCTGATCCATTCGCAAGAAGATGATGAGTTTGAGCCCCGTCTCATAAAATTAGATAAAATTTTATTAAATAATTTCTTCCGAAAAAATGGTTATCTGCTTGTTGATGTAAGTGACAGCCTCTATTATTTCAAAAAGAGGACAGAAGTCCGAATCAAATATATTATCGATACAGGCCCCCGTTATTATTATGGCGGTGTGCGTTTTGAGGGTGAAAAAGAACTGACCGAAGAACAATTGTCCAAGCCATTTAAAGATATAGAAATTGGTTCACCTTTTGATGAAAGCCTTGTAATTGAAGCGCGTAAGCGAGTGGAAAATATTTATTATAATTCAGGCAAACCTTTTGTTTCGGTTAAATCCGACTTTAGGTTCGAGCAAGATTCCCTCGTTTTTGCCTTCATCCAGATTAAAGAAAACCAGACCATTTATATCAAGAAAATAAAATATTCCGGACTGAATATTGTTAAAAAATTTCTTATCCGGCGTGAGCTGGAAGTACATAAAGGCGATATGTACAACCGTGAGGCCTTGGAAAAATCGCAACAAAATATTTATGGGACAGGTTTGTTCCGCTTTGTCCGTTTGGAGATAGACCCTATTCCCGATAATCCGGAAAATGTGATTTTAAAAATTATCGTACAGGAACGCGACGCACGTTGGATCGGTGTCAATTTTGGCGTTGGCCACGAGGAGTTTTATGGCAGTACGGCCGAGGTAACCCTGCAAGGTGGCCATCGCAACTTATTTGGTACGGCACGCAGCGCAAGTTTGCATATTACGCCTTCGTTTTTGTATGAGTTTAAAACCAACCGCTTTATCAACGCTAAAAATAAAGTTGCCTTTAAATTTGTGGAACCCTGGATCGGTTATACACGCACACCCGGTATTTTTCAATTATCTTACGAGCAATTCCGTCTGGAAAGCACAGGAAAATTTAATTTACTTCAAACCTCCTTTGAGGTACACCATAAATTTTTTAACAATATCGAAATTAGCGGAACGGTCAGCGCAAAATATTTAACCGTATTGAATAGCGACAGCATCGATATAAAGAACCTGGTTGGGATAGAAGTGGGGCAATCGGAAATTTACTCGCTGTCCAGCTATGCCAAGCGCGATACGCGAGAGAACCTGTTTAACCCGGCCAAAGGTTCCTTAACCGATTTTAGTATCAGCTTTTCTCAAAGTGTAAGTAACAGCGATTCACTTCTCAATCAAAATAACCGCTATTTTACCCTGACCACTTCCTGGAGCCGCTTCCAACCCTGGCGGATAAAAATCGGTCGTTCAAAATTTAAATGGACCTTGGCATCGCGCTTAAAAGCAGGCGCTATTTTTGAAATTGGTAAGACAAAATCCATTCCAATAAGTGAGCGGTTTTATGCCGGTGGTGCAACGACCGTACGTGGTTATTCCGAACAGCTTCTCGGGCCCGTGGCGTCGCTGGATAAAAATGGCAAGATTAATGTGGCGGCAGGTGGAAAATTGTTGCTGCTTGGCAATATCGAAGCGCGTATCCCGCTGTTTTGGCTTTTGATGGGCGAAGTGTTTTTTGATGCCGGTAATGTCTGGGCTGGCTTAAACGATTTTGATGCCCGGGAAATTCGATATACTAGTGGCGTGGGTATCGCCATTTTAACGCCTCTTGGCCCGGTGCGCGTGTATTATGGCTACAAACTCAATAAACGCTCTGTCGATGCAGACAATGATGCATTTCATCTCGGGATATATTTTGCATTTTAACCAAAAAAACTAGGACACTAATTATGCCAGTCAAAAGAACATATATTCTTATCTTTATTTTTTTCCTTTTAAACAATGCGAATGCTAAAAACAATTGGGTTATTAAAGGTGGTTTTAATTATTCGGAATTATATAGTGTAAAGGCCATTCCCAGCTATAATTACTCTTTTGGCGTGGAACGGAATATCCCAATAAACTCTTTTTTTTCAATTAGCCCTGAAGTTCTCTGGTCAAAGCAAGGTGGGTTAATAAAAAATAAACCGGTTTGGACGGAAAATTATTATGGCGATTTACTTTTTCGAAATGATATAAATATCGTGCGCACAAGCATGGACCTTGCCCTTGTTTTTGATTTTCCCTTTATTGAGAAAAAAAGCTATTCGATGTCATTTCGTTTCTTCCCATCTTTCCATACCGAATCTTTTACTAAAACCAAATTAAAGAACCGGGAGCAAATTGATATAACGGGAGGTACAATTGACTGGGATAATTATGACTTTGAATACATACAAGGCGACTATGAGAATTTCCCATATAGCTTCCGGACCAGCTGGTCTTTAAATATTGGCTTATCTTTTTCCTATCGCAGACTGTTTTCAGAACTACGTTATATGAATAATTTGCAACCCATTGGCCAGGTTGGTCAGCTCCGGCCGCTTAAATATAAATTGCATAGTTTTCATTTTCTTTTTGGTATAATTTTTTAATAAAAAAGTAATTTTTTTGAGAACTTTATTTATCCAACAAAGTAGAATTGTTTTTCCATTCTAAACCAACGGATTTTTAATAACGAAGTCTATTTTACATTTTATAAGTTTTGTTGATTTGATACGGGCATAGCTATAAATTAAGGGCTGTTTAAAATACAACGATATATTGGAGGCTATTCAATGAAATACCTATTTAGCATTGTTTCAATTAGTTTGATTTTATTTGCGTGTTCACAAAAATTATCTGAGAAGGAATATTATTCCCAGGCAGAGAAAGCATATTCCGAGCAAAATTTTGAGGAAGCTGTTAAAAATTATAAAGGCCTTGTGGAAAACTATCCCAATAGTGAAAATAACTCCAAAGCGCTGTTTATGATAGGCTTTATCCTTGCCAATGACCTGAAACAATACGATGAAGCAAAAAAATATTATGTGGAGTTTACTACAAAATACCCGGAACATGAACTTGCAGACGATGCTTTATACGAAATAGAGACCTTGGGCAAAGATATAAATGAATTGCCCATGTTTAAAAATATCGGAAAGGATTCTTTAAAAGAATCTTCGATCAATTAGTCTTGTCCCAGATGCCTGTTTTATGTTGTTTGGAGTGTTGGGCAACAGGGCGCAAAATATAATATTTAGATCGGATTAAAAAACGGCGTATATAAACTCCATCGATTTATTAAAACAAAGAAAATATGTCTCATGAAACGTATTAATTTTAGGGCCGTCCACATGTTGTTTTGGACGGTTTTCTTAATTTCACGGTCAATACTTCTGGCGCAGCATGCCGATTCAACTTCCCACCAAATCCATTTAAAAACCTTTGTAGAAAAGGATAATGTAGCGCTAAATGAAGAAATAATTTATCAGGTAGAATTATCCTGGCAAGGTGAACTTGACCGGTACACCATAAAGGATGTCGGTGATCCGATTGTTTCTAACCTTACTTTGAGGGGTAGTGGTTCATCAAACCAGCTCATCACCGATGATCAAGGGCAACCCAAATCTATCCGGCGGGTTACTTATTATTTTAAGGCCATTGAGATGGGCATGGCTTATATTGATGGCCTGACCATTGAATATAAAGATAATCTTTTAAAGAAAACCGAGACACTGCTGGCCCAGAGAATTTCAGTTAAAATTGGCGAACCAACAGCAAGTATGGATGATGAATTTGTTCCCGGAACAATTATGCTGTGGTTGTTGTTAGCAGCTTTTTTTATTGCGGTGATTTATTTTCTGGTGCGCTATATGCAGCGCCGGCAAGTGGATGAAACGGATGAGGTCCCCATAACTTTGGAACAAAAATATCTTACGTTATTAAGAGACACAATCCATCTGACCAGTGGTGCAAGAAAAGAAATAATTTCGGAGTTAAAAAAATTATTGAACAGTTATATCTCAGAAAAATTTTCAATTCCCGGCAATGTGGATTCGGCAATTGTAAGGGACAGACTGGCAGAATTAAATATCCCACAAGATATGATCTTAAAAATTGAAACGATGTATTCCAAGGCGGAGCTGGCAAGCTTTGCAGGCGAAGAGATTGAAATCTCTGAATTACATTTGTTTTATGACAGTATTGAACATGTGTTAGAGACAATCGATAAAAACGAACAAGAAAAATAGAATTTCAGGAGCAATTATGAACCCGGATATTAAAGCCATCAATGAAAAAGTGGAACAGGAAAGTATTTTTGTTGAAAAAATAAAAGCAGAAGTTTCAAAAGTAATTGTCGGCCAAAATTATATGATAGAACGGCTGTTGATTGGTTTGCTTTCCAACGGGCATATTTTATTGGAAGGCGTGCCCGGCCTTGCTAAAACGCTCACAGTAAAAACGCTTTCGGAATCCATCAAAACAAAGTTCCAGCGTATACAATTCACGCCTGATTTGTTACCGGCCGATTTGATTGGAACGCTGATCTATAATCAAAAAGAGGGCACTTTTACGACAAAGAAAGGGCCTTTGTTTAGCAACCTGATTTTAGCCGACGAGATTAACCGCTCTCCGGCAAAAGTACAAAGCGCGCTACTGGAAGCCATGCAGGAACGCCAGGTTACCATCGGCGAAAATACCTTCCCGTTGGAAGACCCCTTTCTGGTTTTGGCCACCCAGAATCCAATCGAACAAGAGGGGACGTATCCTTTGCCCGAAGCGCAGGTCGATAGGTTTATGCTAAAAATTAGCGTAGGCTACCCAACAAAGGAAGAAGAGCTCGAAATCATCCGTCGGCAGACAAGAGGCACCCCGGCCACGGTAAATGCCGTCATTTCCCCTGAAGAAATAATCAGCGCACGTAATGTTGTAAAAGATGTTTACGTGGATGAAAAAATCGAAAAGTATATTATTGATATTGTTTTTGCCACGCGCGAACCGGCAGAGTACGGTTTGAACGATTTAAAAGATTTGATCACTTTTGGCGCAAGCCCACGCGCTTCAATTTCGCTGACCCTTGCAGCCAAAGCACATGCTTTTCTGAACCGTCGCGGTTATGTTACGCCCGAAGATATTCGCTCCATCGGGATGGATGTAATGCGCCACCGGGTGGTTTTATCGTACGAGGCAGAAGCGGAAGATATGAGCACTGAAGATGTAATCCGCAAAGTACTAAACCGTGTAGAAGTGCCCTAGGATTGAAAGATTGTAAGATTGGATTATTGCAGGATTAAGTTTTTTTCCACTACTTTTATTGATTTTTTTGACAGAATAATTATGACATTACTATACATCAGCCTGATTGCATTTGCCCTTGTGGTAATTACCGTTGCCATCATTTTGTTCTTGAAATCTCCGGCAACGTCGCCTGGATTGCAGGAAGAGCTGTCCCAGGAAGCTAAAACCCGCGAGATATTAAAAAAGGTGAAGCAAATCGAGGTGGCCACACGCAGTGTTGTAAACGAAGTGTTCTCCGGCGAGTACCACTCTGTTTTTAAAGGGCGTGGGATGGAGTTTGCCGAGGTGCGCGAATACCAGCCGGGTGATGATGTGCGTACCATCGACTGGAATGTATCCGCACGTGCGGGCCATCCGTTTATAAAGGTTTTTG
Source organism: Calditrichota bacterium (assembly GCA_024277115.1). GTDB lineage: Bacteria > Calditrichota > Calditrichia > Calditrichales > J004 > JABFGF01. Next base: position 41,445 of record JAJRVW010000145.1, on the reverse strand, counting down.
ATGAAGAACGTGAACTGACGGTAATGCTTTTGGTGGATGTAAGTTCCAGCGGGAATTTTGGAACGGCCGAGCAATTTAAAAGGGAAATTGCCGCGGAGCTTTCGGCTGCTTTAGCCTTTTCGGCCATAAAAAATAATGATAAAGTTGGCTTGATGATCTTTTCGGATAAAATCGAAAAATTTATTCCACCGCGTAAAGGCAAAAAACATGTGCTTCGTGTAATCCGCGAGATACTTTTTTACAAACCACAGGATTCCAGCACAGATTTAAATGTGGCGCTCGAGCATTTGAGCCGGATCATCAAACGCAAAAGTACGGTCTTTTTAATCTCGGATTTCCTTACCGAGAATTTTGAGAAATCATTACATGTCGCCAACCGTAAGCACGATATAATCGCCATCAGCATTACCGACCCGCGTGAAGTCTCTTTACCGAATGTGGGTTTGATCGAATTACAAGATGCCGAAACGGGCGAGACGGTGACTGTTGACGCGGGCGATGCGCATATCCGCAATACTTTTTATCAAACGGCGTCCAAACAACGCGATGCGCTCTCCCGCTTGTTCCGGTCCATTGGCGTGGACCATATCGATATTTTGACGGACCGTTCATATATCGAGCCCATTACACGTTTTTTTAGAATGCGGGAACGAAGGCGTTCGGCCTGAGTTTATTAAGGCCTGTTCAAAAAGGTGCAGGTAGGATTATGAAAAAAATGAATTTTGGCATTTTTATTCTTTGCGGATTATTACTTACTAGTATGATGACCGATCTGTACGCACAGGATAAAAAAGGGAAATTAGGTGACTTTGAAGATGCCAACAAAGGTAAAAAAGGCAGCTCGCATAATGATGATGACGATGATGATGGCGGCTGGCTTTCCTTCTTTTTTAATGTTGGGATGGAGATTATCCTGAGTGACTCGGATGAGGATGATGAAGTGGAAGAAACTGGCGCCAACAGCCTGGTCGATGATCAGGTCTCTTTTGGGGCATTTCCGTTTGACCCTGCCGGGATTGCACAAACGGGACACGAGGGCAAAATATTCTTAGGGCGGATTAGCGGCGGCTATCAGCAGATTGATTCGCGCACAACGGGTTTGCGGCTTAATACACAATTTCAACTTTTTGGCAAACATGGTTTTGCCCTGGACTTTATCGATTATCGGGAAAATTTATCAACAAGCACCGACCATACTCAAATTATCAGCGTGGCGTATAGAAACCTTTTTTATGCGGATGAAAACCTGTTATTTGGAGGAAATATAGGGCTAAAAGTAATAAATCCGGATAAACGTAAAGACCCGGATTTTGGGCTGGAAATGGCCATCGATGCGCAATGGTTTGTAGCCAACCCTTTTAGTTTAAATGGTCGCATTGGTTTTGCGCCGATCATCGATCAGCTGGATGCGCCGGAAACACCTTTTTTATTTGATTTTGAATTTGGCGGCGGCTTACATCTTGAAAATTTCGAACTTTATGGGGCATATAAAACATTGGTTCCGTCTGTTGATCCGGGCAGTTCGCTTTATGGGCCCGAGTTGGGCGTGCGGATTTGGTTCTAAAATAACTGAAGAAATTGTACTTTATAAAATACATTTTAAATGATTAAATTTTTTTCCTTAATTCTGTTTCCTCTCTTGCTGATGTTTTCTTGTAAGCAGGAGGGCAAAGCTTTAGCGCCAGCTGATTTAAAACTTCAACTGGCAAACTCGTATTACACCAATGGCCTTTATCAGGCAGCGGTTGATGAATATCTTGAATATATCAATAATTATCAGATTGATCTGAACCGCCAGGCAAGCACCTATTTTAATATTGCCAATATTTATTTTGAGCGAATCAATTATTATGAAAAAGCGTTACAATACTATTTTAAAATAAAGTACCTTTATCCGCAAAGTAGTTTGCAAAACGAAGTGGGTAAAAAGATTGTAAATTGCCTGGAGCGCTTAAAACGCACCAAGGATGCCAATCGCTATATGCAGCAACAAGCAGCGTTGGACAAAAACAGTATCGAAGAAAAAAGACCCGGCGCGGTATTGGCAGAAATTGGAAAACGAAAAATAACACAAGGTGATTTGGATTTTGAGATCGGCAAATTACCGGCGTATATGCAAAACCAGTTTAACGACAAAAAAGCAAAACAGGAGTTTTTAAAACAATTTGTTGTTCAGGAACTTTTGTACGACTCGGCAAAAAAACAGGGACTGGATAAAGATAAAGAAGTCGTTGATGGGACTTTTCGCATTCAGAAAAGTTTGATGGCCGAACGGATATTACAGGCAGAAATGAAAGACCAGCCGCAAATTACGGCAACTGATGCCCAACTTTTTTACAAGGCCAATAAAGAACGCTATGCCGAAAAAGATGAAAATGAAAAAGTGATAAAACAAAAACCATTTAAAGAAGTAGCAGAGCAGGCAGCACGTGATTTGGCTTTTCAACGCCAGCAGGAGGCTTACCAAAAATTAGCCGAGAGGTTGATGAAAGCCAATAATGTAGAAATATATGTGGATCGGGTACAGTAAATTCTATTTTTGGTGGATTAAACTCTTTTTCGTACTCATTCTCTTGCTCCTGCTCGCTTTTTATAAACCGGACTTTTGCAAGAGGTAGACATGAGGCGAATCAATGACGGTAGGAACTGTCTCCAGACAGCGCAGGTTTTTATAACCAAAACGGCACAAAAGTCCTGCTTTTAAAAAGATTATTGTTCGAGAGAATTTTTTTTGGGAAGCCAAGTTTCCCAACAAGCACGTAGCTAATCGGGAGATTAGCAACGAGAGAGTATCATTAAGTTTAAATAAAATGTTAAAAAAAATACTTATACTATTATCAATTTTTGGGTTTGTTTTTTCAACCGACCTCCTGGCCCAGACACCCTTAATCGAGGTGCAGTCCAAAGTAGATACGGCAGAAATATTTATTGGAGACCGTATCCACTATTCAATTATTATCCGTTCAAAAGAAGGATTACGGGTAGAGCAGCCCGGCGAAGGTTTACACCTCGGCGCTTTTGAGATTAAGGAATATAATTTTAGTGAACCGGAAGAAAATGATGGTATCATCACCCGGAGATATGACTTTACAATCTCCGTTTACGATACAGGTAAGTACACCATTCCGGCGTTTCCAATTGCTTACTTCCCGGATTCCACACATAATTATAAAATCATCGATGCTTCACCGATCGATATCTTTGTAAAATCGATTCTCTCTGGTGAAGAGAAACCGGAGATGAAAGATGTAAAACCACCGATCGATTTCCCTTTTGACTATATGTTTTGGTACTCGATGCTGGCCATAGTTTTGTTGCTTCTCCTCGCTGGATATTTTGGCTATCGCGCCTGGAAGCAAAAACAGGAGAAAGGGTATCTTTTTTCGCCGCCACCTAAGCCAAGGCCAGCGCATGAAATTGCCCTGGAAGAACTGGCCGAACTTTATAAATCGGATTATCTGGAAAAAGAACAGGTTAAAAAGTTTTATATCCGGCTTTCGGAAATAGTGCGGAAATATCTGGAAGGACGCTATTTTATCTCGGCAATGGAAGAAACAACCGATGAAATTCTACGTGAAATAGTTGATCATATAGATCAGGAAAAACAGTTGGAACTTGCGCACATTTTACGAGAATCGGACCTTGTTAAATTTGCCAAACATATTCCGGAATTAAGTCTGACCGAGGAAATTAAAAAAGAAACCTTAAAATTTATCAACGATACAAAACTTCTTTTTGTTGATGACAAACCCGAAGTTGAAGCTGAAGCAGAGCAACCCAAAAACCCTGAACAACAAAAAGTTTTGAAAGAAATAAATTAGATTATGTTTGAATTTCGTGACCCGTATTATTTACTCTTATTCATTCTAATACCCGGTATCATTTATTGGCATTTAAAAGGGACTGCCCGTAAAAATGCCCAGTTAAAATACTCCGATGTAAACCTTGTAAAAAGAATCGGCAAAAGCCTAAAACAGCGATTGATGCCCGTATTGCTTATCTTACGGTTGCTGGCCTTTACAGGCTTTATACTCGCACTTGCACGCCCACAAAGCAGCAGCAAGGAAGAAGAAATTTTAACGGAGGGCGTGGATATTGTACTGGCCATGGATGTGTCGTCCAGCATGTTGGCTGAGGATTTTAAGCCCAATAACCGGCTTGAGGCAGCCAAAAGTGTTGCCAGGGAGTTTATAAAAAGTCGTAGTAATGACCGTCTTGGCATGGTCGTTTTTGCCGGGGAAAGTTTTACCCAATGCCCGCTTACGTTGGATTATGGCGTGTTGCTCACCTTATTGGAAGACATAAAAGTCGCCGATAAAAACTGGGATGGTACCGCAATTGGAATGGGCATTGTGAATGCTGTAAACCGTTTAAGGGACAGCAAAGCAAAAAGCAAAATTGTGATTCTATTGACGGACGGTGTAAACAATCGCGGACAGGTTGCGCCAATTACAGCCGCGCAGATTGCCAAAGCGTTTGATATTAAAATTTATACCATCGGCGCCGGAACACGCGGAACAGCCATGTACCCGGTTGAAGACCCGTTTTTCGGAAAAAAATATGTGCCGATGCAGGTTGAGATTGACGAAGAGGTTTTAAAGGAAATTGCCAACTTGACCAACGCAAAATATTTTAGGGCAACGGATACAAAAAAGCTAAAAGAAGTTTACAAAGAAATCAGTGAACTGGAGAAAACCCAGATTGAGGTAAAAGAGTTTACACGATACGAGGAGTTGTTTAAATATTTTTTGGCGTTCGGCTTGCTCGCATTACTTTTGGAAATAGTTCTGGCAAATACTTATTTTAGAAAGATACCGTAATAAAACATAGCCAGGTGAAAAAAGAAAGAGGACTATTTTGTCCTTCCGTATTTATTTTTATTAAAATGATTTGATTGATTATGGAAGTTTTAAAATTTGCAAATCCCCATTTTTTATATGGCTTGTGGGCTGTATTTATATTGACCGGTTTTTACGTCTATGTTTTTCGCAGCCGTGAAAAGTTATTGAAAAAGTTTGGCCATCTGGAAATTTTACAAAAGATGATGCCCGGTTATAAAAACAGTCGGCGGATATGGAAGGCCGTTCTGATCCATCTCGCCTTTATAAGCCTGGTTATTGCCCTTGCCGGCCCGCAAATCGGTACGGCCATGGAAGATGTAAAGCGGGAAGGCCTGGATATAATAGTCGCGTTGGATGTTTCTTTAAGTATGCAGGCGGAGGATATCTCGCCCAACCGATTGGAAAAGGCCAAATACGAAATCAATAAACTGATTGACATTCTTCAGGGTGACCGAATCGGGTTGGTTGCTTTTGCAGGGATGGCGCATGTTCAATCACCCTTAACGCTTGATTATTCTGCGGCACGGCTCTTTCTAAGCCTGATGGATACAGACTTAATCCCGCAGCCCGGAACGGCAATTGGCGATGCGATCCGTACGGCAAAAAAAGCATTTAACCAAAAAGAGCGGAAACATAAGGTGCTTATTTTGATCACGGATGGTGAAGACCACGAAAGTGAGCCCATAAAAGCTGCCGAAGAAGCCGCTGAAGAGGGCATAATCATTTATACAATCGGATTGGGATCGCCACAAGGTGTGCCCATTCCCATTTTTGACAAATATGGCAACCGTGCCGGTTATAAAAAAGACCGGTCAGGGAATGTGGTCACGACAAAGCTGGATGCAACCACTTTGCAGCAAATTGCCTATGCCACGAATGGTAAATATTATATTTCCACTTCCGGCGAAGCAGAGTTGGATGAGATTTATAAAGAAGTGGGGCAGTTGGAAAAAAAGGAACTGATTTCGCGCCAGTTTTCCCAATATGAAAACCGCTATCAAATCTTTTTGGCTTTAGCGATTTTATTTTTATTGATTGAAACTTTTTTGCCTGTAACAATTAAAAAAATTGTTTAAATAACAATTTATCCCTGCTTAAATAAAAAGCTGGTGGCAAGCGGGATTATGATTAATATAAAGATATAAACTAAATATGAATAAGCTTTTTAAAACTATATTTGTGCTGCTGCTTCCTCTTATTGCCGGCGCCCAGGGTTTACGGGAAAAGGTAAACGAGGGGAACGCCCATTATACAAAATCTGAATATGAATTGGCCATTGCCAAATATAAAGATGCCTTACTTGACGACCCGTTAAACGAGCAAATTCTGTTTAATGAGGCCGATGCTTTATATAAAATGGAGAAATATGATGAGGCGCTGGAAGGTTTCCAGAAAATACTGGGTAGTAAAGACCTGAAGCTGGCCTCTAAAGCACATTTTAATATTGGCAATGTTCATTTAAAAAAAAATAAACTTACAGATAGTATCAACGCTTATAAAAAAGCGCTGGAACTGGACCCGGCAGATTACGATGCAAAATATAATCTGGAGTTGGCCCGCGCCAAATTAAAAGAACAATCCGAGAAAAAAAAGCAAGATGGTAAGGACAAACAGGAAAATATAAAACCAAGCGAATATGCAAAGAAAATCAAAGCCGAGGCCGAGGCATTGGCAGCGCAAGGGCTTTTCCGGCAAGCTCTAAACTTAATGAACCGTGAATTAGAAAATGATCCGACTATTGGCGCCTTTAAAAAATTTACTGAGCGCTTGAAAAATGTTGTAGATATTGACGAAGGTGTGTAAATCTTGAAAATTATATATTTCGTTTTATTTATTACGGCCCTGCTTTGGGCAAATGATAATATCTTTGATAAATCGGCCAACTTGTATATAAAGGGTAATTTACCCGAAGCCGCACGATTAATCCAAACGGCGTTGCAAGCTGATCCCTCAGATGAAAAATTACGTGCCCTATTGGAGAAAATTCGTGAAGAGATGAATAAGGAAAAAGAAGACCAACAGGACCAACAAAGCCAGGATCAACAAAAGGAAGATAAACAGGAAGAGCAGGAGCAAGGCGATAACGGCGAAAACAACGAGCAGCAAAAAGACGAAGAGAAAGAGCAATCTGGAAAAGAAGAGCAGAAAGAAAAAGAGCAAAAGCAAGCCGGGCAAGATGAAAAGGACAAAGAAAACAAAGATCAAGAACAAAAAGAAGCGCAGCAGGCCGAAGAAACAGCAGAACAAATAAACAAGGATGAGGCCGAGCGTATATTAAATGCCTTGCGGGCCGACGAGAAAGAAGCCCAAAAGAAAAAAGCGCCGGTTAAGGGAACACGCAGGGCGCGGGGCAAAGACTGGTAGGATTACTAAAACTTTTAAATAAATGATAATAAATTATAAAACTCAAAACATAAGTATAAAAAACGCCTGGCATGGCTTGGCGCTGATATTTGCCTTTATGATGCTATTGCCAAGTTTAGTGTTGGCACAAAATATTGGCCTCAAGGCGTTTGTTTCCAAAAACAAAATTGCGAGCGACGAACGTTTTCAATATTCAATTGAAGTGAGTGGAAAATCAACAAGCTTGCCCGATGTTAACCTGCCAAACTTAAATGATTTTTATGTTTTGTCCGGGCCCAATACATCCACAAATATCCAGTATGTAAATGGGGCGATGACTTCTTCTAAAACCCTTTCTTTTGTGTTGAAACCACGTGATGTAGGCCAGTTCAAAATAGGCCGGGCTACAATTAGTCTTGATGATAAAACCCTGGAATCCGAGCCGATAGTTATTACGGTTGTTAAGGCCAGCCCTGCCAGCCAGAAAAAACAAACCGGAAAAAAACAAAACAGTTCGGTAATCCCATCGGGCGATATTTTTCTACGGGCAACGGTTTCTAAAAAAAATGCTTTCCTTGGTGAGCAAATTATTGTCCAGTACAAACTTTATTTTAAAACCCAGGTACGCACTTACGAGTTGGAAAAAAATCCGGCCAACACTGGCTTTTGGACGGAAGATTTTGAATTGCCGCAACGTCCCGTAATCGAGTCGCAAATATTAAACGGTGTAAATTATAATGTGGCCTTACTAAAAAAAGTCGCGGTTTTTCCTACGCGTGTGGGCAAATTGGAGCTCGATCCGATGGTGGTAAATGTGGAGGCCATTGTGGCGTCACGCAGAAACCGGCGCAGCTTATTTGATAGTTTTTTTGAGCCATCGGGACGATCTGTCCGCAAAAAAGTAAGCACAAAAAAAATTATTTTAAATATTTCACCTTTACCCCAAAAAGGACAGCCAAAAGATTTTGATGGCGCTGTGGGTTCCTACCGGTTTGATGTAAAAATTAATAAAAGGGAAAGCCAGGTCAATGAAGCAACAACCCTGAAAATTATGTTATCCGGTTCCGGAAATATAAAGCTTGTAAAATTGCCGGAAGCAATAATCCCTCCGGATATTGAGCAATACGCGCCCAAACTCAGCTCCAATATTTCTAAAAAAAGTGGAAAGATCACCGGTTCAAAAAGTGCGGAATATCTTTTAATTCCCCGTGTGCCGGGAACATTTAAAATCAAACCGATCACTTTCAGTTATTTTGATCCTATAAAGAAAAAATATTTTACAAAGAGCAGCGGGCAAATCAATTTAAATGTTACAGGGACTGCAACGAACACAAATACAGCGCCCATGGCCGGCTTCAGTAGAAAAGAAGTTATCTTGCTGGGCAGCGATATCCGCTTTATAAAAGAACAGACCACTTTTCATAAAATTTCCGACGATGGCTACATATCCATGAAATTACTGGGTGGATTTATTTTTGCCATACTCATTTTTACCGGATTTTTATTTTGGGATGATCGCCGTGCAAAATTGGATGGAAATATCGCTCTAAAAAGGAACCGCTATGCCGGGAAATTAGCAGCGAAGTTTTTAAGTGCGGCAAGTAAAAATGTTAATCATGAAGATGACGCTTTATTCTACCGGTCTATTAATGCCGCGCTTTCAAAATTTGTACAGGATAAACTTAATATTGAATTAACTGATTTTAGCATCCCGAATGTCAAGCAAGCTTTAACTAAAAAGGAAATACCGGAAGAAATAATCTCAGAATATGCGGATTTAATCAGTGAGTGCGATTTTAGGCAATTTGCTTCTGTGGGAAGTTCGGACGAGGACAAAAAATTAATACTTGAGAAAGCCCGATCGGTTATTACCAAACTGGAAAAATATATGTAGGACGAAATCGATCATAGATAAATACTTAGTTGGTTGAGATAATTTTAAACAAAATGATGAAAAAAACACTATTTACATTTACACTGCTTCTCTGCATCAGCCTGCCGTTAGTGGGGCAACCAAAAGATCAATTCGAAAAGGCCAATCAATTTTACCGGGTCGGCCAGTTTGAGGAGGCCATTGCGCTTTATGAGCAAATTATTGCAAATGGCTTTGAAAGCGGTGACCTCTATTTTAATCTGGGCAATGCCTACTACAAAACTGGCGCTTATGCAAAATCCCGGCTGAATTACGAACGCTCGTTGATATGGCTTAAAGGCGATGAGGATGTTGAGAAAAATCTGGAAATGCTCAAGCTTCACCTGATCGATCAAATTGAGCCCACGCCAAAATTATTTCTTGTTTCCTGGTGGGGCACGGTTTTAAACCTTTTGGATATCGAAAGTTTTGGTTATCTGTTTTTAATTTTTTTCTGGATTATGTTAATCTGTGCCGCATTATTTTTGCACTACCGCAAACGTGGGCAAACAAAATTTAAAGGATTGTTTTCTACATTTTTAATTTTGACCCTGCTTCTGGCCATAATTTGGGGCAATAAGATTTACAAGTTTGAAACAGAGAAATATGGCATTATATTAAACAGCACAGTCACTATACATTCCGGCCCGGCAGAGGATGGCACGGAGTTATTTGTAATCCATGAGGGCACCAAAGTGCTGATCGAACGTGTCACATCCGGGTGGTACGAAATTAAACTAGAAGACGGCAAAACCGGCTGGCTTACCCAAAACAGTCTCGAAATTATTTAAAGGACCGAAATGAAATTTATTACTCTCTTTACACTCTTTCTGATTATAGGCGCGTGTACAGCTCCTAAGCAACTCACTGTCCCTAAGGTTGAAAATAAGTATTCAAAATATGATGAATCATTCGATCCGAACACCTTGAATGACGATGATATTGTAATCGCAAAATTAGAAAGCAAAAATACAGTTATCAACAAAACAGAAACACAAAGTGAACTTGCTACCGAAGATGTAAAATATAGAGAGGCCAATGGGTTCCGTGTTCAACTTGTGGCCACAAAAAGTATTGAGACAGCCTCGCTGACCGAGCAGGAAGCAACGGATATTTTTGCCGCAAAAAATCAAAAAGTATACCTGATTTTTGATGCCCCGCAGTATAAGGTGCGTGTAGGTGATTTTTTAAACCGCAATGATGCCGAAGAGATGCGCGATCTTGCAAAAGATTATGGCTACCGCGATGCATTCATTGTTCTTGGTAAAGTGAACATTCCGCTGAATGGATCCTTTTAATCTTCCTTTATATCCTTTTACCAACCCATTTTTACTTGTAAAAAATGTATAAATTCTTCTCTTTTTAGATTAGAATATGCTTATATTATGGCCTAATCTGAAAACATTAAACACATAATTAATATTTAGGGGATTATAAATGACGAAACTATTTTTATTAATTTTAACAAGTCTGGTTTTTATTATGAGCTCAAATTTAACTGCGCAAAATCCATTTTTTGAAGAATGGAAAACACCATTTGGCATCGCTCCTTTTGATCAAATAAAAGAAGAGCATTACATGCCAGCCATAAAAAAAGGGATGGAAGACCAACTGCATGCCATCGATAAAATTACGGCGAATAACGAAGCCCCCACTTTTAAAAATACAATTGAATCGCTTGAAAAAAGCGGCCAATTACTTACAACGGTCAGCTATGTTTTTGGCAATTTAAATTCTGCCAACACCAACGATAAAATGCAGGAAATCAATAAAAAAATAAGTCCGCTTTTATCCAAACATAATGATGATATTAATTTAAACCCGGCGCTTTTTGCCCGCGTAAAAGCACTCTATGAAAAGCGTGGCGACCTGAATTTAACAGGTGAGCAAAACCAGCTTTTGGAAGATTATTATAAAGGCTTTGTCCGTGGAGGCGCAAATCTGGATGATGAAGCAAAAGATAAATTCCGTAAAATTAATGAAGAACTTTCCGTTTTATCCGTTCAATTTGGCGAAAATGTTTTAAAGGAAGACAATGCCTTTGAGATGGTTTTGGATAATGAAAAAGACTTATCCGGTTTGCCAGAGAGTGTCCGTATAGCAGCGGCTGAAGCAGCAAAAGAGCGGGGTTATGAGGGTAAGTGGCTTTTTACACCGCATAAACCAAGCTGGATTCCCTTTTTAACTTATTCTGACCGGCGCGACCTGAGGTCAAAACTATATGCCGGCTATACAAATCGGGGCGACAATAACAACGAAAATGACAATAAGGCTATCTTAAACAAGATTGTAAATTTACGTATCCGCAAGGCGCATTTATTAGGTTATAAAACCCATGCCGATTTTGTTCTTGAAGAAACCATGGCAAAAACGCCGGAAAATGTGTACAACCTGCTTAACAAAGTTTGGGGGCCTGCTTTAAATGTAGCCAAAAAAGAGCGTGCAATGATGCAGGAAATGATCGACAAAGAAGGCGGCAACTACAAGCTGGCTGCATCGGATTGGTGGTATTATGCCGAGAAAATCCGCAAAGAAAAATATGACCTTAATGAAGATGAAATAAGGCCTTATTTAAAAATTGACAATGTCATCGAAGGCTCATTTATTCTGGCTAATAAATTGTTCAGACTTAGTTTTGAGGAAAGAACTGATATTCCCAAATATCATCCTGATGTTAAAACCTATGTTGTAAAAGGGGCCAATGGTACGATTATTGGCGTTTACCTTTCAGATTGGTTTTACCGTAGCAGCAAACGGGGCGGCGCCTGGATGAATTCCTTCCGTAAGCAAAGCGCGATGGATGGTAAAAAGGTTTTACCAATTATCTACAACGTTGGCAACTTTACAAAACCCACTGCCGATACGCCATCTTTGCTAAGCTTGGATGAGGCCAATACATTGTTTCACGAGTTTGGCCACGCGCTTCATGGATTGCTTTCCGATTGTACGTATCCTTCCATCTCCGGGACAAGCGTCCCACGGGATTTTGTAGAATTTCCTTCTCAGGTTTTGGAAAACTGGGTTTTGGAACCTGAAATGTTAAAGTTGTATGCCAAGCATTACAAAACCGGTGAGGTTATGCCCAACGAGTTAATTGAAAAAATTAAAAAGGCAGGAAAATTTAATCAGGGTTTTGAAACGGTTGAGTATTTGGCCGCGGCATTTTTGGATATGGCCTGGCACACACTGGATAAAGAAGAAGACCGCGATGTAAATAAATTTGAGAAAAAAGTTTTCGATGAGCTTGGGCTTATCCCGGAAATTGTCAGCCGTTATCGGTCCACTTATTTCCGGCATATTACAGGTGGATATTCGGCGGGTTATTACAGCTATATCTGGTCTGAAATATTGGATGCAGATACTTTTGCGGCTTTTAAGGAAAAAGGAATTTTTGATAAAGAAACGGCAAATGCCTATCGTAAATATATTTTATCAAAAGGCGGGACAGAAGAGGCCATGAAAATGTTTGAGAATTTTAGAGGCCATAAGCCGGCCATTGAACCTTTGTTGGAACGACGTGGATTGAATTAATCTTAAAATAGGTTTTAAGGCCATGCTGTAAATTGGGCATGGCCTTTTTTTTATAGTTACAGGGAGACACAGTTTCCTTTCAGGGGCATTTCACTCAGAGATAGGAACGAGGTTTTGGCTATCCCGTTATTTTTTCAGGCTTTCAATCAAACCTTTTATAGTTGCCCGTGTTTTATTACTCCACCATTGGTCCAGAAACATTTCTACAGAATCATCAAAATTAATATCAAGCTGGGCAAATAATTCCCGACGGAAATTCATTTTACTCGTTTGGAAAACATTGGGGATTATTCTTAAATACTGTTTCATTTTATCTTCTGCTTTTTGTAGCACTTCTTCAAGCGCACATTTTTCATCGATTAATCCATTCTGTAAAGCCATGTCGACAGATAATAATTTTCCCTCCAGCAAATACTGATAAGCTTTTCCACGACCGAGCCAAAAAGAATAAATATGGAAAAAATTCTCCGGTACAATTATACCAAGTGGCACCTCATTTAGGCCGATCGTATAGTTACCATCGGCCATAATACGCCAATCCGCGGCAATGGCCAACACACATCCGCCGGCAGGGGAATGTCCTGAAATAGCGGCTATCAACGGTTTTTGGAACTTGGCCATTTTCACCATCAGGCTAAAAAGGGCCGTCCAATATTTTTTACTTTGTTCACGGTTATAATTATAAACTTCGATTACGTCCACACCAACAGAAAAAAAATGTTCCTGTCCAGTGATAATAACGCCCGGCACGGAAGCATCATCTTTAAGTTTGGTAAAACAATCATGGAGCTCTTCTAACATTTCAAGGTTTAATGGATTGGATTTGCTACGGTTGAGAATTACTACAGTGCATATTTTAGTTTTTTTTATTTGCAGATATTTATACATAGTCGTTTTCCTGAAAGGGTAAAATTAATTGGGCACGTTTATAATTGTTATTGCCGAAAGAGTAGCTGTGTAAAACGATCAAGCATCTTTTCCGATAGAATATAGCGTGGTAATATCCATTCCGGAAATATATGGGACACAAATGTATAACGTAATTTATTTCTCTTTTTCTCAAAAACAGAAAAAATATTGGCTGCCAGTTTATTTACATCCAATCCATTTTTTCCTTGTTCTACGATCATTTTTTGGAATTTTACTAAGATGGATTTCCAATCTGTCTGGGAATAGTTTTCAGCTACATTTTGTGCAGAGTCTTTATCCCAAATGGGGGTAACTACCGAGCCCGGACCGATAATAACGACATCAATGCCATAAATTGCCAACTCGCGACGTAAACTGTGGGAGAGCGCTTCCAAAGCATGTTTGGATGCAGCATACGCGCCAATAAAAGGAAAGGCTATCTTGCCGGAAACAGAACTTATATTTAGAATTTTCCCTGGAGAGAAAGGACAAGGTTTCTGTGCCCCAAGCAGTGGTAAAAAGGCTTGTGTAACGGCCATAGTCCCAAAAATATTTACATCAAACTGATGCTTTAATTCGTCAATTGGCAGGTGCATCAAAGGCCCGCTTACGGCAATACCCGCATTATTAATCAAGCCCGATAGCCCGCTATCTCCCGTTTTTTATTCAACAATCTTTACACTCTTTTTTATGGCTTCATGATCTGTCACATCAAAAATCAGCGGTATAAAATTGGGGCCTATCTCCGCTTTAACTTTATCGGCATCTGCCTGTTTGCGGACACTGCCAAAAACATTATAGTTCTTTTGGGCAAATATTTTGGCCAGGCTAAGGCCAATTCCTGTGGAAACCCCTGTAATTAAGATACTTCTCTTTGGCACGCTCCCTCCTTTCGCCGTGTTAAAATTTTAATCTTTTATTCAATTATCGTATAATAAACAACGGATTCTCATTCTGGTTGGATATTTACAATTATAAAAAGTATAATCGATAATAACCAATTTATATAAATAAAAAGTGAATAGTGCAGGCGTCCAAAAGTATCTTCTATGTCAAATAACTCCAAAGCGTATTTTTTTACAATCCTTGCCATTTTATTTTGGGCCACGTCCGCAACCGCCTTTAAGATTGCCTTATCCTACGTCGAGCCATTTCAACTGCTTTTTTTTAGCCTTCTTTTTTCCACGCTTGTGCTTTTCCTGGTTTTATTACTGAAAAAGAAAGTCTATTTAATAAAAAAAGTAAATCGCAAAAATATATTCCATGCTGCTGCGCTGGGTTTTCTCAATCCCTTTTTATATTACATCATCTTGTTTAAAGCCTACGATTTGTTGCCCGGCCAAATTGCCATGTCCTTAAATTATGGTTGGCCCATTGCTTTAATGCTACTCTCAGTACCAATCCTAAAACAAAAACTATCAATCCGGCAGGTTGTATCAATCTTTATCAGTTTTTTAGGTGCGGTAATTATTGCTACCCGTGGTTCTTTTAATGTTTTCGGTGGGCTCAGTATTTTGGGCATCTCCCTGGCTTTGGCAAGTACCATTATTTGGGCTGTGTTCTGGTTGTTCAACACAAAGGACGGGCAAGACCCGGTATTGAAATTATTTTTAGGGTTTTTATTTGGGCTCGTTTATACCGCATTGGTCAGTCCTTTATTTGGTGGGATTAGTGTGCCGGAACATGGGGCATGGCTACCACTAATTTATATTGGCCTGTTTGAAATGGGCATTACTTTTGTACTTTGGCTTATGGCCTTAAGCTTATCTTCCAGTGCGGCAAAAGTGGGCAACATGATTTATATGACGCCTTTTTTATCTTTATTGGTTTTAAATATGGTTCTCGATGAGGCTATTTATACTTCTACTTTTGGGGGACTGATTTTAATTGTAACCGGTATTGGATTGCAGGCTTTTGAAAAAAAATAATTTTGGGATTAACGACAATTTTTACTTCAACAATATAAGTTTTTTAGAAAGCTGTAATCCGCCGGATTCTATTTTATAAATATACAATCCGCTGGCAATCTGGTTTGCATTCCATGATACTTTATGCCTGCCCGGCGCTTTTACGTCGTTAAGTAATACGGCGATTGTCTCGCCCAGTAGATTGTAAACCGTGATTTTTACCCGGTTTGTTTTAGGGATGGAATATTCAATTATTGTTTTTGGATTAAAAGGATTTGGGTAGTTTTGGCCTAAATATATTTTTTGTACCACGCCTGGTGAATTGTCTTCTAAGCCAGTAACAAGTCCGTCCCAGCCATAATGCAATCTAAAAAATTGATTAAACACGGTGGTGATTGCCCTTGCATACTTAGCCCGGTTTTCTTTCGTGTCCCGCAATCCCGCATAATACGCCTCAATTTGTACGCCATCAATTGTGCCGCCATCTCTGGAACCATGCCGTTGGGTACTGTAACCCCCGCTAAAATATTTATTGCCATCGCCGGGGTTTTGTTGGTTTAAGCTTGGCACAGCTTGGATTTCTGCTTCTTCAAAAAGGGCGCCCAGGCTTTTATCGCCACGAATTAAATCGGAGAACTGTAATGGTGAGTTTGTTGCCAATGCCCGGACACTGCTTGAATTAATAAAACCGGTTGTATTTAATTGTGCATTGCTCTTAAACAGATCGGTTTTGGAAATGAGATAGCCCAGTTCCAGGCGTTTTATGGTGTGCCCATGGCCATGAATATCTACATAAAAACCTTTGCCATATTGTGCCGTAATGCTGTCTTTGGCCAAGTCTATAAACCCGTGATACTCGTTCCATGCCTGCTCAGCCCATTGGTTGCCCTGGGCTGCTTCGGTGATTTCACGGTTGGGGTCCAGCTTGGTTCTTTTGAGATTGGAGATAATAATATGCGGGTAATGTCCGGTCGAATCAAAAATGGCGTCACGGATGGCCAGGGCGGTTTCTTTTGTGTACGAATCTGTAACTGTGGTGCCATAGGTGCGATCGGGGATTTCCGATGGGGTTAAACTGCCACCATGTGGAGCAGAAAAAATAATGGCCAAATCACCTGCGTAGTATACCACATAATTATTGCGGCCATAATAAGTTTGGCCGGGGATATATTGCTGTGGAAAGGCCATGCCTATCAATATCACGCTTAGCAATAACGAGAAAATGATTATTTTTACCGGATTCAGTTTTATCATATCTAAAATGGGTGCAAATAAAAATTGTTTAAACAAAGGTAATCAATTAGAAATGATTATGATATACTTTTCTTGGATTAAAAATGGGCCATTTTAAAAATAAATCTAAAATAGCCATTGCAGTACAATAGGCTCTGCATGTACATTTGCATATTCTTAAAAAGCAGTAAACCAAAATATCTTTTTATATTTTTTAGCCGGATTTAATTTTACATGACATTATATTTAAAAATCCTTTCCTTTATAAAGCCTTATTGGAAAGCTATTTCTGCAGCCGTTTTACTCACTTTTATTTATGTACTTTTTAATAATATTTCACTTTGGGTTACGGTTGATTTTATAAACGAAATTTTTACAAAAGACCAGTCTGAAAAAGTCGAAGTGGTTCAGCAGGATGAAAGTAAAGACTCAGATAAAAAACTTTTAGCCGTTATAAAAAATGCATTTAAAAGTGTTATAATCCAGGATAACAAATATGACACTTTGCTTCTGATTTGCCTGGTTATTTTTGTTTCGTTCTTCATAAAAAATATTGCGCTGTATTCAAAAAAGGTTATCCTAAATTATGTGGAGATTAAACTGATCGTTAATTTCCGCAATAAGCTGCACGAAAAAATGCTGCACCTGCCGTTATCTTATTTTGATAAGCGCCATAGCGGGGAGCTCACATCAATCGTTTTTAATGATGTAAATGCTTTAAAAACAGTATTGCAAAGCAGTTTTGGCAAGATGATTTTATCACCGGTTCAGATTTTATTTAATGTAGTCCTCCTTTTTATTATCAGCTGGGAGCTCTCATTGCTTACTTTGATTATTGTACCGGTCAGTACCTTTGTAATCATAAAAATTGGGCAGAGCATGCGCCGTCGAAGTCGAAAAGTATTCCGGCAAATTGCCAATGTGATGGCCACCTTTCAAGAAGCCATCAGTTCAGTACGGATTGTAAAAGCATTTACAAATGAACAAAAAGAAATCAATAAATTTTATGACACAAATCTTGATTATTTTAAAAAACAGTTTCGTGCCAACCGTCTTAAATATGCGACATCACCAATAAATGAAGTACTGTTGGTTTTAATGCTGGTATTTTTACTTTGGTACGGTGGTAACCTGGTGTACGCCAATGATGGTTTAAAAGCGGATGATTTTCTTTATTTTTTAGTTTTCCTTTTTACAATGTTTAAACCTATAAAAGATTTATCGGGCATAAATAATGTTTTACAATCGGGTTTTGCCGCTGCCGAGCGCGTTTTTGAAATTTTAGATGAAGAAGAAGAAGTGTATGAAAAAGCCGGGGCGATAAAGATTGAATCCTTTTCTAAACAGATTGAATTTACGGATTTAAACTTTCGCTATAACGAAACAGAACCGCTTGTAATTAATGATGTTTCTTTCACCGTAAATAAAGGCGAAATGGTTGCCTTTGTGGGGCATAGTGGCTCCGGGAAAACTACTTTGGTGAATTTGCTGCCCCGTTTTTACGAACCAGATTCCGGGCAAATAGTGATGGACGGGCATGATATTCGCGATCTGACTTTACATTCGCTACGCCACCAGATGAGCATTGTAACGCAGGACACAATTTTGTTTAATGATACAATCCGTGCCAATATTGCCTATGGATTGGAAGATGTTTCCGATGATGAGATCATCGATGCGGCCAAGGTTGCCAATGCCTGGGAATTTATTAAAAAAATGGAGAAAGGGCTGGATGCGCATATTGGCGAAAAAGGGACACGGCTTTCAGGCGGGCAGAAACAACGGCTTTCCATCGCCCGTGCCATTTTAAAAAACCCGGCAATCCTTATTTTGGACGAGGCCACTTCGGCCCTGGACACAGAATCGGAAAGACTGGTGCAGCAGGCCATAGATAATTTACTTGAGAGCCGGACTGTTTTGGTGATCGCACATCGTTTGTCTACGATTACCAATGCCACAAAAATTGTTGTGATGAACGATGGAAAGATTGAGGCCATCGGAAAACACAATGAACTTTTATCAACCTGTGAGACCTATAAAAAACTATCACAGGATCAAATTATTGAGGTATAAAATATAGTGACTCTTATATACACACTATTTAGCTTCGTTTTGATTTTTGGCATATCGGGCCATTTAACGCCAGATGCCCAACAGGATAAACGCCCGGCACAGGTTGCCGATAGTACGTCCCAGACAGTTAAAGAATCATTGCCTGTATTATCAGAAACAGTGCCGTTTGAAGATGGTGAGGTCCTTTCGTTTAGGATCAGGTACGGCTTTATTACGGCAGGTTCCGCCAAGATGAAAGTATTTACAAAAATGTATGATAGCACACGATTTGTGTATCATCTGCAAACGACCGCTAAAAGTGCCAGCGCGTTTAGTTGGATTTATGAAGTCGATGATGAAGTTAATTCTTACGTCGATTATGAAAGCTTTTATCCTATCCGTTTTGAGAAAAAATTAAGGGAGGGAAGTTATTACGCTGATTTGTTTTCTGATTATTTCCCTGAAGATTCATTGGCAAAAGTTGAATACATCCGTTATAAAAGTAATATGAAAATCAAAAAACGAAAAACGTATGATGTCACCGTTCCACCTTATGCTCAGGATATTTTATCCTCCTTTTATTATATCCGGCGTTTTGATTTAAAAGTGGGCGAATCGCTGTTTTTAACAAATCATGAAAAAAAGAAAGTCTATGAGCTGGAAGTGATTGTCCACAAAAAAGAAACGGTTGAGGTAGAAGCAGGGAAGTTTCGCTGTATTGTTGTTGAGCCGATCATAAAAGGGGAAGGGCTGTTTAAGAAAAAGGGCCGGTTAAAAGTATGGCTTACAGATGATGACAAGAAAATACCCGTCCAAATGAAAAGTGAAGTTTTGGTTGGCCATATAACAACCGAGTTGACCAAAATTAAAGGTGTGAAAGGTAAAATTGAGGCAAAGATTAAATAGAATAAAAAATGGTTGTGCAATCGGAAATATTTTTAAAAATTAGGAATTTTGATTCATTTAAAAAAGTTCAATTTAAGCAAGAGAAATAAACCACTGATAATCTCAGATTTATTTTAACTAACCTGAAATTATCACAAATACTAATACAAAAGGAGATTCAAAATGGCATTTACTTTACCCGATTTACCCTATGCACATAGCGCATTAGACCCGCACATCGATACACGGACCATGGAAATCCATCATGGAAAACACCATCAGGCCTACATAAATAATTTAAACGGCGCCATTGAGGGCGAGGGCAGCTTATCCAGCAAATCACTGGAAGAATTAATTGGCTCGATTGGCGGCTTGCCACCGGCCATACAAAATGCTGTTCGCAATAATGGCGGTGGCCACTGGAACCATTCGTTTTTCTGGAAAGTGATGGGTGCAAATGGCGGCGGCACACCAAGTGGTGATTTGGGCGATGCCATCAACGGGGTGTTTGGTTCGTTTGAAGAATTTAAAGCAGCTTTTGTAAAGGCCGGCGCGACACGTTTTGGCTCTGGATGGGCTTGGCTTATTGTAAACAGCGCCGGGAAACTGGAGGTTTGTTCAACGCCAAATCAGGATAATCCTTTAATGGATGTTGCCGATGTAAAAGGTATGCCGATCTTGGGCGTGGATGTGTGGGAACACGCTTATTACTTAAATTATCAAAACCGTCGTCCGGATTATTTAAACGCATTTTTCAATGTTATTAACTGGGATGCAGTTTCTCAAAACTTTAAAGACTTGAAGTAATTTGAGCCATAATCTTTAAAAGAAATTCTAACCGCCATTCTGTTAAAACCTGAATGGAGAGATAATTTATTCTCCATAAAAAGGTTCTTACAGGATGACGGTTTTTTTATAATCGCTTAGATTATATGTTACATCCCCAGCTTTGCTTTGCCTTGTTCACTAATCATCGTGGCGGACCAGGGCGGGTCAAAAACAAGTTGTACGTCAACTACAAAATCCGGGTATTTATTATGGATAGTTTGTTTCACATTTGCAATGATAGCATCACCAAGAGGGCAGGCTGGTGTGGAGAGTGTCATTTTTATTTCAACACCATTTTCTCCGTCATAGACCAACGAATAAATCAGCCCTAAATCCACGATATTTAATTCCACCTCTGGATCCATCACCGTATATAAAAGCTGATCGATTGCGGCCTCGATATTTTTTATTTCTTCTTCAGATTTCATTATTACAGACCTTCTGTTTTTATTTTATGTAAGATAATTTTGAAAACATTTACGTTGTACAAGACGGCTGTTAAAAGTAAAAAATAACTGCCAAACTCCAGTAAAAGAATCTTGTTAAATAATAATGCCGATGCCAATGAAGCCATGGATAAAAAATAGGCATAAAATTGTATCCGGCCAATCTTTTCGGAATAGAGCTCTTTGGGCATCGGTGTTTTAACCTTGCCAACAAGCTGTTTATATTTATATAGCCAAATGATAAATGGGAGTGTTTTGTACGTTTGCCCAAGTATAATAGTTGTGATTAACCCGAATATAATCGAAAATCCGTATAGTGTGGTTATGCGCATTAACAATGTATATTCAAAATTTATTTGAACAAGTATTAATAGACTAAGCGCCACAGGAATTAATAAAATAATTATGGAAATAATCGTATATTTCATCCCAATATCAAGCTCGCGCCGTAGCCGTTTTACATAAGCCTCTCTAACAAAAGAGAGGTATAAAAATATCCCAGCCGAAATAAGCAGCCAATAAAAATAAACCAGTATGCTGCCGTTCCAGATTATCCAATCAATAGCTAATAATGCAAGTCCAAAATTTATAAGATAAAAGGCCCCGCTAAGTTTTTTTTCATTTAACTGGTGGGCAATTAAAAACATTGGGATTAAGGTTGATGACACGCCAATAATCAATAAAACAAACCAGCCTAAAAGCCCGAGGTGTGCATGTATTTTTAAATAATCTAAGTGTACTTTTTCTAAAAAGGGAAATGTAAAATTTATGGAGATCAGCAAACCAAAGAGGGCGGTTAGGAGCAGCCAAATTACTGCAGTAGTGACAAAGCGGGATTGAATGTTTTTTTTACCGTTTTTCTTTGATAAAAGAACATTTAGGACAAACAGCGCCACAGAGAAAAACATTAAAGAAGAAGCATAGATTAAAATTGTGCTAAAAGAATCGGTCCAAAAAGAGTATGCTAAAAATGCCGTACTTATCGTAAAGAGGTAGGTGCTTGCTTTAGCCAGAGGTTCACTAAATAACGCCGTTTCAAAAACGACAGGTATAAGCTGATATAACGCTCCAAAAACAATCATCGTTGCCCAGCCCAAAACAGCCAAATGGGTAATTGCCAACAATCGGCCATTATAAAATGGGCCCAAAATATCCGCACCGCTAAAAATAATCAGGAGAGAGAGCGAAAAAAATGCCAGTGCACCAATCACAAATGGCGGGAGTACAACCGAAAGAGATGGCGCATTGTCCGTTTGTAAGGTATTCAAGCCTACCCTCTAATTATTTTTAAAAATAAGCAATTGCAGATGTCCTTCTTCGATTTCATTAAACAGAATGGCGAAGTTTCTGTTTTTAAGTTCCGGCAATAAAAATTGGGGCATTTTTTTATGCTCAACAAAAAGGGCATGGCCGGGCTCCAATGTTTCAATCTCTTTTAAAATAGTGACCATTGGCTCTGGCATTTCCAAATGACGAACATCAATAGAGCGGATATTTTTACCAAAAGAATCCAATTTCTGTTGAAAACTTACTTTGTCCGAAGTTTTTATTTCTTCTAATTTTTCCGGCGCCACATCTTCTGATTCTTTTTTAAAATATGTATAAACAACGCCCTCTTGCGGTCGCTCTGTCCAGGATTTATAGCCCAGTGCCTTCAATTTATTTATCAACGGAATAGGCTCAAATATATTGATGATCAGCAGCGTTTCATCATTGTTTAATTTTGCTTTAGCAGCCATTATTTCTTTAAATGGGTCATTGCCTGATTGTATTACCGGTCGGACATCAAGTGTAACCAATTTGTATTCAGGTTTATTTTCCATAGTATCATTGTCCTTAAAAAATATGTATTTATAGTTATCGTAAGTCTACCATAATTTACAATTTAATTAAAATCTTTGATTATTATTTTTTTTATTGGTTACGTTAAATTTGGTTAAAATGATTGGCTAAAGAAAGATTGTGAGGGCAATATTTTAAGGAGTAAACCCTGTAAAAAACAATTTCCCATTTTGTGTATGCTTTTGTAGATTATGTCATTCTTACTTGTAAACTTTCTATGAACATATATCTCGTACGACACACTACCCCGGATATTGAACTGGTTTACTGTTATGGCCAGAGTGATTTGGATACTAAAGATAGCTTCGAGAGCGAAGTGGGCCGCGTTAAATCCATTTTACCCGATTTAGAAGATGTCCAGATATTTTCCAGCCCGTTAAAGAGGTGTGCAAAATTAGCCAAGGCGCTTGATATGGGGAATGTTCTATTTGATGACCGCTTAAAAGAAATGGATTATGGCGATTGGGAAATGAAGCGTTGGGAGGATATTGATAAAGAAGCGCTGGATTATTTTGTTGAAGATTTTGTTTGCAGGCAAGTACCGGGCGGGGAATCGTACCAACAATTATCAGACCGTGTGATGGATTTTGTGAAAGAAATTTCCAAGACAAAAAAGAATGAAAATATTATCCTTGTAAGCCATGGCGGGACAATCAGGGCCATTTTATCATATTTTCTGGAAATGCCGCTTATGAACCTTTTTAGGATAAATATCGATTTTGCCGGTGTTGCAAAACTAATTGAAAAAGATGGAAAATTTAAAGTCGATTTTATAAACAGGTGACGGTCTTTTAGATTGAAAGATTGAAAGATTTGCTTAGGCCGATTGTATATACAAAATATGAGGAAAAAATGAGTTTAAATGCTGTTGTAACACAAAGATGCCCCAAATGTGAAGATGGGAAAATGTTTAAAGGAATCCTAAAAATGAACCAGACGTGCACACATTGCGGGTTTAAGTTTGAACGGGAAGAAGGCTATTACACCATGTCGATTGTGATTGCCAATTTCTTTTATGCACTCATTGTTGCGCCTACAATTTTAATAATGACAGCCCTTGATGTGCCAATTTGGAAAATTGCCGTAATACTTGGTGCAATTAGCATGGTTGTAATTCCCCTTATTTTTAGGCTATCCAGAACTTTGTGGCTGCATTTTGATTTTGCAACG
This sequence comes from Calditrichota bacterium, assembly GCA_024277115.1. Lineage (GTDB taxonomy): Bacteria > Calditrichota > Calditrichia > Calditrichales > J004 > JABFGF01. The sequence continues at coordinate 17,546 of JAJRVW010000145.1, read as the reverse complement.
CACAGGGAATAAATGCCTTAACTTGATCTAGTAATAAGTACTTTCTACTTGGAGGTGTTATGAAACAATTAACATTTTTTCTATTGGCGATTATCATTTTGCTCAGTGCCTGTAAATCCGAAAGGCAACGCCGCTTAGATGATGCAGCCGAAGAGATGGAAGCTGCTGTCGAAAAAATGGCCGAAGCTGCCGAGAATATGGCTGAACAACTTAGCGAATCGCTTGATGATAATGCCGATAATATGGCCGATGCGATGGATAAGTTAGGTGAGGCAATGTCCGGGAACCCTAAAGTTAAAGCTGTCAATTTCCGGGAATTAAAAAATATATTGCCCGAAAAAGCTGGTGGATTACCCAGGCAAAAATCCAACGGAGAAAGCAACACGGCGTTGGGAATTAATGTTTCTGAGGCCGAGGCATTCTACTATAATGAAGGTGAAGACCCCGAACTTAAAATTAAAGTAATTGATATGGGCAGTATGTCCGGGTTTATGAAGATGGGCTCCATCGGTTGGGCGATGTCCGAATTTGACCGGGATACGGGGACAGGGTTTGAACGCACCACAAAAATTGACGGACATAAAGCCTTTGAAGAATATGACACCGACCGGAAACGTGGTGAAATAAACATAATAATTGCCGATCGTTTTCTAGTTGAAATCCGCGGGCGGGATATTGCTTTTGAGGATATTAAAGAGGCAGCCACAGATTTTGATTTTGGTGAGTTAATTGATTTAGCCGAAGATGCCGTGATCAATTAGTGTTTATCCATAAAGTAGGGATATACTGTTTTGTCATGCTGAGGTGTTTTGTACCGAAGCATCCCAAAGCTTATCAAAGCCCTTACTGATGGAATTCTTCATCAAAAAACGATTCAGAATAACAGCTTTGGAAGATTTTTAAAGCGATCAATACATCTTCAATATTTTTAGTAAAGGACTCATTATGGCGTGGCAGAATACCAAAAATCGTGATCTTGAAAAATTGAAAGAAGTGAGGTTGCAATTACATCAGGCATCACAAATGATTGCCGCCACGGGTATCTCGTTTGTGGATAAAAAGCCAGATGACAGCCATACAAATATGGAGTGGAACAACACATTAAATGCCTTTTTAAGCGCGCCATTTGGCAGCCATAATCAACTGCGCCTGGCAATCAATTTTGAGAAATTTAAAATAGTTTTATTGGACGAAGACCATGATTTCTTAGAATTGAAATTACATGGAAAAACCGAAAAAAAAATTGTTAGTTGGTATTTAAATGCATTAAAATCAAGTAATTTTGATCCTTCCGGTTTTACACTTAAACGTCATTATGAAATTCCGTTGACCAAACAGGCCGGCGGTGCAGCCTTTGATTTTTTCGATCCTTCATTATTTGCTGATTTTGCCCATCATTTTGCCAATGCTGACCTTGCTTTGAAAAAATGTGCCAACCAAAATCCGGGTTCTTCGGATGTGCGCTGCTGGCCGCACCATTTCGATTTGGGGATGTTGATTACCATCGAAGCAAATGAAAATCTCGAAAAAATGAAATCTGTAGGTGTTGGCTTTTCGCCCGGCGATTATAATTATAACGAGCCTTATTATTATGTCTCCCCATGGCCTTATCCTGATTTTTCAAGCTTAAATAATGATGACCTTCCCGGTGGGGGAAAATGGCATACGGAAGGATTTGTCTCAGCAATTTTAACAGCGACAAACTTCCAGAAAACAGATGATCAACAAGAAGCCGTTGAAGAATTTCTTTCTAAAGCGATTCATCTCTCCAAGTCGCTGATCAAAAAATAAGCTTGGGTTTTTAAGAATATCGGAGTTTAGTATTTTAAAAATTTCGGCATGGAAGTATTTTGAGTCTTCCGGCGTTTTATTCTTTGTAGTGTCAGGAATGTCGTTATACGCCGAAACCTGGCAATCCAAACGTATTTAACCGGTCATGTAAATTGATTGAACCCATCGGAAAATTAAATATGATTACGTTGCAAAATGTCTCCTTTTCCTACCCAAGCGAAGCAATACTCACCAACTTTAACCTCTCTTTAAAACGCGGGACTACAACTATTCTTATTGGCCCAAGCGGTTGCGGCAAGTCAACAATTTTACGCTTGATTAATCGACTAATTATCCCGGGTTCCGGTGCAATTTTGATAGCGGGCCAGCGGGTTACGGAAAATAATATTCAGTCTCTGCGCTTAAATATGGGCTATGTGATCCAGGAGGGTGGGCTTTTCCCCAATATGACGGCCAGGCAAAATATTAGTTTAATGGCGCGCAGGTTAGCATGGCCCGAAGAGAAAATCAGCAAAAGGCTGGAAGATTTGGCAAGCCTCACACATTTTCCTGTTGATAATTTAAACCGTTTCCCGTCTCAACTATCGGGTGGGCAACGCCAACGTGTAAGCCTGATGCGTGCCTTAATGCTCGATCCGGAAATCCTCTTATTGGATGAACCGTTTGGCGCCTTAGACCCATTAATCCGCTTGGGGTTACATGAAAGTATGCGGGAAATATTTAACCGGCTAAAAAAAACAGTTGTGATGGTCTCGCACGATCTCCATGAGGCAGCTTTTCTGGGTGACGAAATTATTTTGATGAACAAAGGAAAAATAATCCAGACAGGGCCGATTGAGACATTGATTAAAACACCCGCTCAAAAATTTGTTTCCGATTTTATCCGGGCACAACGCAGCCATCTGCCGGAGGTGGAAAATGATTAGAAATTGTAATCAAAAGTTTTTTATCGGAAATAGTATTGTTGCTATTCTGATTCTGCACTTTATCTTTTTACCGATAGAAGGAAATGCGCAGACCGTAGTAAAAATTGGATCAAAAAAATTTACGGAATCGGTGATCCTTGGTGAAATTGCTACCCAGTTGGCAAAATCGGAACAATTCTCCGCCCGGCATAAGGCAGAACTTGGCGGTACCCGTGTTTTATGGAATGCACTCAATAATGGCGAAATTGATGTTTATCCCGAGTACAGCGGCACACTGCGTCAGGAAATTTTGGCAAACAGGGAAGTGGCCGGTTTTTCTTCGGTGATTTCCTATCTCGATAGTTTGGGAATTATAGCAATCGGGCCACTTGGCTTTAATAATACGTACGCTCTGGGCGCTTTGCAGGAAACAGCACAAAAATATGACCTAAAAAAAATCTCCGATCTCAGCAAATATCCACAATTAATATTTGGTTTTACCAATGAATTTATGGACCGGGGCGATGGCTGGCCTTCCCTGAGGCGTGCTTATGGCCTCCCTCAAAAAGATGTACGCGGCCTTGATCATGACCTTGCCTATCGCGCGCTGGAAAATGGCTCTTTGGATGTGATCGACCTATATTCCACAGATGCGGAAATCAAATATTATAATCTTTTAATCCTGCAGGATGACCTTCACCATTTTCCCGAATATGAGGCCTATTTTTTGGTGCGAAAAGAACTGCTTAAAGCAGCGCCAGAATTTATACAGGCATTAAAAAAATTAACAGGCCGAATCGATGCGTTAAAAATGTCCGCCTTAAATGCGCAGGCAAAATTGGAAAAAATTCCCGCTGCGCAAGTAGCGGCACAGTTTTTAAAAAGTACTTTTCAACTGGAACAGAATTATAAAAAAGAAGCACTTTGGGGAAGGATATGGCAGCGTACAAAAGAACATCTTTTCCTTGTGCTGGTTTCGCTTTCACTGGCAATTTTAATTTCCATCCCTTTAGGTGTGCTTGCGGCAAAAATAAAAACAGGAGGATCCATTATCCTGGGGATCGCGGGAATTATCCAAACCATTCCGTCTCTGGCCATCCTTGTATTTATGATTCCTCTTTTGGGGATAGGCGCGCAACCGGCAATGATGGCGCTATTTCTTTACAGCCTGCTTCCGATTATCCGTAATACTTTTAGTGGAATTAAGGATATCCCCACACCTATTTTCGAATCGGCCATTGCCCTTGGGTTGTCCCATTTTGACCGTTTGCGATTTGTTGAAATCCCATTGGCAACACGGTCGATACTTGCCGGTATTAAAACAGCTGCAGTGATAAATATCGGCACGGCAACGCTGGGTGCGCTCATTGGCGCAGGTGGCTTTGGTCAGCCTATCCTTACAGGAATCCGCTTGGACAGTACAGCCCTGATTTTGGAAGGCGCAGTTCCTGCTGCGTTACTTGCCTTATTTGTGCAGGGTGGATTTGATGTACTTGAGCGGGTATTAATCCGCCACAAATGATTCACTTACAATACTTCTAAAATTTTCTCACTTGACAATACCAACACTGTGGTGTATTATTTTGAACAATTCACAAATTTTCCAGTCCTACTCCATACAGGTTTTTTTATGAATACCAGCGAAATTGTTAAAACTTTGGCAAAACGATTAGATAAACCGCAATCTGAAATAAAGACAATTCTATCAACGGTTACGGGTATTTTTAAAGAACATCTTGGTAATCACGATCGCTTTACAATCCCCGGATTTGGTACTTTTGATACTGCCGCCCATAATCCGCGGAAGAGTTATAACCCGCACGTAAAAAAAATGATGCTCCTGCCAAAGAAAATTGTTGCCATCTTCCGCCCATCTAAAGCATTAAGGGAAAATGTAAAATAGGATTGGTATGAACGAGAAAATCTCATTTGATCAAATAATAAATACACTTGTTCAGAGAAGCAGTCTTAATAAATCTTTTGCCCGATTGTTTCTAAAAGAAATGACCACAGTAATCCAACAGGGTTTATTACGGGACAGTATCGTTAATTTGACAGGATTGGGGATTTTTAAACTGCGTAATGTTCCTGCCCGGTTGGGGCGTAACATTCAAACCGGTGAAAGTTTTACCATTGCCGCCCATCGCAAAGTACTTTTTAAACCCGAGAAACACCTGCGTGAATATATAAATAAAAATTATCAACATCTTAAGGCAACCTATTTTGATGATCAGGATAATTTTAATTTTGCAGGGGAATATTTAACTAAAAATGAAAAAACACCAGATTCAGCCATTTTTAATGGAGCTGCAACCGAGAGTAGAGTTGAACCTTCTAAAGTAGAAGAAAAAGCGCCGGTAACCGAAAGCCAACAGGATGATTTTAAGGCCGCCCCTTCTCAAAATTTGCATTTGAAGGAAGATGAAAATAGTCGATCGAAGAAAACACCGATTATAATTACTTTGGTTATTTTAATCAGCATTCTTTTGCTCTATTTACAGTTCTCGGATGATGAGGGTGCTGATTCATCGCAACCCAAACCGATTGATCCTGCTGTAAAAAATCTGGAACAGGTAAAAAAATCAAATAATAGCCCAGTAAAGAAAAAGAACTCGTCTTCAATAAAAAAAGCTGTACAAGCGAGTATTCCGCATAAAACCGGCGTGGGGGATAATTTATGGAAGCTGGCCTTTAAGTATTATAGCGATGGTTATTTATGGCCATTAATCTTGCAGGCTAATGAAGATAAAATTTCAAATCCCGATTTTATTGCAGCGGGCACAACGCTTTCTATCCCGGAGGTGCTAAATAAAACCAAAAATAAATTATTGGCAAAAGGTCATTTGCTCGCATATAAAGAGTATAAAAAAAGAGGCGATGAAGATGCCTTAAACCATTTATATGTCGCCTATAAATTAGACAAAGAACTTGTGTCCGCCTCTTCATCTAATATTGATGTCACAGATATTCAATCTATGAAAGAGCAGTTTTCAATAAAATCATGATTCAGTCCTCACATTCAATTTTCTCATCTAAAATTCCGGTTGAATAAAAACGAAGCTTCAACAATCGTCACGAATATTTCAGAATTTTTTATTATGATTGTGCTGCTCAGTTGAGACAAAATATTCTTACTGATATAGCAATATTAATTAATCCGTGGTTTATACTTTATTGGAGGTATTATGGCAGTAAATATTGATGATATTCGTGCCGTCCTTAAATCTACACGCAGTGATTTAATGGGCAAGTCAAATGTTGTGGCCACAGGAATTGGCTACAAAATAATCAATGGAAAAGTTACGGATAACTTATCAATAATCTGTTCAGTCGAGAACAAAAAGGCAAAGGCTCAGCTTGCCGCCGCCGATATAATTCCGGCAACCATGGATGGTATTCCCCTGGATGTTAAGGCTTCGGGGGCAATTTATGCCTTCCCCGACCCCAAACTAAAATATCGACCCGCATCGGGTGGCGTAAGTATCGGGCATTATTTAATAACAGCCGGCACATTTGGCTGCACGGTAAAAAGAGAGGACGGCCGTTATATTTTGTCTAATAACCATGTCCTGGCAAATAGCAATAGCGCCGATATTGGTGATGATATTTTACAGCCCGGCCCTACCGATGGAGGCTCACGCCCGGATGATATAATCGGTACACTCCATGATTTTGTTCCGATTGCCTGGGACGGTGGTGGCGATGATGGCGGAGGCAATGATAGTAATTGCAGTTTTGCCAACGCTGCCGCAAATATCTTAAACGGCATGGCCAGCGCTGCTGGCCGAAAATCGAGATTAAAGGCTGTAATTGAAAACCAGCCCGGGAAAAACCTTGTTGATTGTGCCATAGCAAAACCCACAAGCGAAAGCGATATTAAAGATGATATTCTCCAGATTGGCAATATTGCCGGTGTGGCAGAAGGGACTCTTGGTTTGTCCCTGCAAAAATTTGGCCGCACAACCGAATATACAACTGGCACTATAACCCAGATTGATGTAGTTTCTACGGTTAGTTACGGCGCAGGTAAAACAGCCACTTTTGTGGACCAGCTGATGGCCGGAAATATGAGTGCCGGCGGTGATAGCGGCTCTGCAATTTTGAATGACAAAAAAGAGATAGTCGGGTTGTTATTTGCGGGGAGCGCCAACTCTACAATTATAAACCGAATCCAAAATGTGTTTGAATTATTGAATGTGACTTTGCCCTAATGGAAAGACAAATTGAAAAAGCAAAAGAAGTAAAAGCTAAATATTTAGATGAGTGGCTAGTCAATGCACAGATAGTCTCAATCGGAATTGGATTTGTGGAAGAGGGCGTAATTGGTATTGCCATCGGCGCAAAAGGGCAAATTGAAAGCTTACGCGAAAAAATCCCCGACATGATTGAGGGTGTCCCGATTCATATTAACAAAGTTAAAAAGTTACGCGCACAAAATTAAAAATTATCCTGTTTATTTTAAAGGCATTCAATTTAAAGTTAGTTGAATGCCTTTTTTATTTAGATTCCTCTCATTTTGATAATTACCCTAAAGAGAAACTTATTGATCCCGAAAAGTAATGTATACTCTTTTTTCAGTAAATAAGGTTTAGCATGTCTGTCGCAGAAGTAAAAGACGAGCGGATAGAAAAAATATTAGATGCGGTAAATAATTCCGAAATTTCTTCAATCAAGTCTGTGGTTTCCGGAATTGTGCGTTTAATAAACGATCCGCGTTCCACAGCAAAAGATTTAAAAGATATAATACAGGTTGATCCACCGTTATCTGCAAAAATATTACGCATCTCAAATTCTTCATTTTATGCGCCACAAACAAAAATTGATGAAATCGAAAAAGCGGTTATCTGGATTGGTTATAATACAGTCAAAGAACTTGCTCTCCGCCAGAAGGCCTGCGAAATATTTGAAAAGAATGAATCGATCGAAGGTTACAGGCGCTCCGAATTATGGGCCTTTTGTGTTGGTGTTGCCATGTTTGCAAAAATGATTTATCGGCGTGAATACCGCGATAAAGGCGAGGTTGTTTATGCCTCCGGGTTATTACATAAAATTGGGTTAATTGCAGAAGAACAGTTCTTGAGAAAAGCATTTACAAAAATATTACAGATATCCAACGCCAAAGACGCGGCCATCATGGATGTGGAGGAGAGGGTGTTTGGTTTTAATCATGCAACTTTGGGTGAACATATTGCGCGGAATTGGTTGCTGCCGGATGATATGATTTATTCAATCGGGTATCATAACCGGCCTTATGATGTGCCGGAAGAACATTTTAAGCAGGTGGCTACTTTATATGTAGCAGGTACCATGTGCCATTTCGCAGAAATCGGTTATTCTAAAGCAACACCCTTTGATGATGCGCTTTATCAAAAATGCCTTGATGATTTAACACTGAAACAGGACGATATTAATATCATTATCGAAGATGGAAAGTATGAAATTGCCGAGATGTTAGAAAAAGGGGCGCTATAAAAATGTATGACCATGAAGATAGTTTTGAAGTAGATAAACTAAGATCACAGATCCGTCATTTAAGAAATGAACTTGATCTTGTACGGGAAGAAAACGAAGCAACGACCCTAAATTATTACGATCTCTATAAAAACCTGGAGAACCAGGTTGCCGATAGGACTAATGAATTAAAGAAGGCCATGGAGACAATCGATAATTATAACCATAAGCTGGAAGCGATGCTGGAAGAGCGTACCCGGCACCTTATTAAAACAGAGAGACACGCAGCTTTTAGCCTTCTAAGCCAGGGCATCGTACATAACTTAAAAAACCCACTATCAATAATCTCCAGCGCCACGCAACTTTTAAAATTAGCTAAACCGGACCCAAACAGTGCTGATTTTGAACAAGAAAATATTGAGTTTATGGGACGTATGGATAAGCATCTTGATAAAATTGAAAAAGGTACTAAACAGATGCTCGAAATGATAAACTCCCTGATGGCAAAAAGCAAGAATGATACGACAGAAGAACTTGCTATCGTTGATATTAATGAACTACTTCAAAAAGAAATTGATTTTCTGAATGCTGACCCCATCTTTAAATATAAAATTGAAAAATCCATCAACTTTTTCCCTATGCCACTTGTTGTGGAAATTCTTCCCGGTGAACTTTCACAAATATTTCAAAACCTTGTACGGAACGCTATGGATGCCATGTATTTAAATGAATACCGTAAAATTATGATTGAAACGGGGCTCTCTGGTGGGGAAACCTGGTTCTCGATAAAAGATAATGGCCCGGGAATTCCACAAGAGAATCAAGAAAAAATATTTGATCCATTCTTTAGTACCAAACTAAGGGCAGACAAAAATACCAATGATGAACCAACGGGCACAGGGTTAGGGTTGCACATGTGTTCGCAAATGGTAGAAAATTACGAAGGCCATATAGAACTTAACAGCAATAAAGGCGAAGGCGCTGAGTTTAAAGTTTTTCTTCCCAAAAAAGAAATTAAAGAAGAGCTACTTGTTGTAAACTAAAACTACATCGTAAAATAAAGCTCCCCTTAAAGCCTTTCCTACCAACAATTTATTTTTTTCCCTCTAAATTAGAAATTGGTAACTCACAATTTTAAGAAAACGCCTCCAACTCAATTTTGTTTTTTTGTAAAAGTACAATTCAGTTTTAATTTAATTGCCAAAAAAGTATATTAGCGCATCCCATAAAACTCACTTACAGGCATACATTCTAATGGACAAAATATATCGCTTATATATTGAAAAAAAAGCAGGATTTGATGTTGAAGCCGCAAACCTTTTCAATGACTTGAGACAGCTTTTAGAGTTAAAAAATCTGTTAGGGTTACGAATTCTGTATCGATATGATGTTCAGGGTTTGGGAGAAGAGGAATATATTTTAGCCAGAGATACTGTATTTTCTGATCCGCCGCAGGACAAGGTTTACGAAGATTTATTTCCTACAAAAAAGAAGGATTATATTTTTGGTGTTGAGTACTTACCGGGCCAATACGACCAACGATCGGATTCCGCAGCGCAATGTATCCAAATTTTAACACATAAAACCCAGCCTCCTATCCGCAGTGCCAAGATATTTATTCTATCAGGCGAGCTGGATGATCAACAGGTCGAAAGAGTCAAAAAATTTTGTATTAATCCGGTAGATTCCAGGATTGCCTCTATGGAAAAACCAAATAACCTGGCATTGAAAATTGCCCAACCCGAGTCTGTGAAAACGATCGAAGGGTTCATTTCTTGTGATGATGGACAGCTCAGGGAAATGATTAGCGCATTTGGGCTTGCAATGAGTTTTGCCGATTTAGAACACTGCCAGGACTATTTTAAAAATGAGGAAAAACGAAATCCCACCATTACTGAGATAAAACTTTTAGACACCTATTGGTCTGACCATTGCCGCCATACAACTTTTCATACAAAAATTAATTCGGTTAAGATAAACCTATCGGATTATTCCGATTTGATCAACCAAACACACCTAGATTATTTTGAGTCACGTAAATATGTTTATGCCGATACCCCACGTGAAAACTGCCTGATGGACCTTGCGACCATTGCCATGAAAGAGCTGCGAAAGAGAGGCGGGCTTAAAGAGCTTGATCTATCCGAAGAAATCAATGCCTGTAGCATAAAAATACCTGTTGATGTGGGTGGCAAAACGGAAGACTGGCTCATTATGTTTAAAAATGAAACACACAACCATCCAACGGAAATCGAGCCTTATGGGGGTGCTGCAACCTGTTTGGGTGGGGCAATCCGTGATCCGCTTTCTGGCAGGGCTTATGTGTATCAGGCCATGCGCGTAACGGGCTCTGGTGATCCGCGGCGGCCCCTAAAAGAGACATTACCGGGCAAACTGCCACAACGGACAATCACAACTACCGCTGCAAAAGGTTATAGCTCCTACGGCAACCAGATTGGGCTGGCGACAGGCCTGGTCTCAGAAATCTATCATGAAGGCTATGTGGCCAAGCGGATGGAAGTCGGCGCTGTAATTGCGGCTGTTCCTGCAGAAAATGTGTGCCGTGTTCTGCCGGAACCAGGCGATATTGTTTTGCTGATTGGCGGTCGTACAGGCCGGGATGGTGTTGGGGGCGCAACAGGTTCATCTAAAGCCCACACAGAATCTGCCCTAAAAAATGAAGCTGAAGTCCAAAAAGGCAACCCGCCAATTGAACGAAAACTTCAGAGATGGTTCACAAATAAAGCGGTAAGTAAAAAAATAAAGCGATGTAATGATTTTGGCGCGGGTGGCGTCTCGGTTGCCATTGGAGAGTTGACAGAGAGCCTGGATATATTCTTAGATAAGGTCCCGAAAAAATACGAGGGGCTTGATGGCACCGAATTGGCGCTTTCTGAATCTCAGGAGAGAATGGCCGTTGTTATTGCGCCTGAATACGAAAAATTCTTTTTAGAGTCGGCTTTAGCAGAAAACCTCGAGGCAACACACGTCGCAACGGTTACGGATAGCGGGCGGCTGAAGATGTTTTGGCAAGGGCAAACGATTGTGGACCTGCAACGTACATTTTTAGACACAAATGGCATCCAGCAGGAAGCTGATGTTGAGATTGGTGCTGTCTCCAGGTTAACCTATTTTAGTAAAAATGATCCGCCTTTTGAGCCGAATTTAAAAGCGGCCTTTTTAAAAAACCTTGCGCAAATTAATGTTGTCAGTCAGCAAGGTTTGGTTGAACAATTTGATGGCACAATCGGCGCCAGAAGTGTTTTGCACCCGCATGGTGGGAAATTCCTAAATACACCCATTGAAAGTATGGTTTCAAAACTTCCTTTTATCGAAAGTGATACATCTACAGTGATGAGTTGGGGATTTGATCCCGAGCTGTCGCAAATGTCACCCTATCATGGTGCTGTCTATGCGGTTGTGGAATCGGTTGCCAAAATTGTTACCACCGGAGGCGATTATCAAAAAATCTACCTGACGTTTCAGGAGTATTTCGAAAAGCTGGGCAACGATCCGTTAAAATGGGGCAAACCTTATGCTGCGCTTTTAGGTGCTTTTCATGCACAGATGGCTTTTGGCATTGCAGCGATAGGCGGCAAAGACAGTATGTCCGGCACTTTTAATACAATTCATGTACCTCCAACTTTAATTTCATTTGCAGTCGCACCAACAACAGCTTCTATTACTATTTCTCCAGAGTTTAAGTCAGCAGGGCATACAATAATCCTTGTAAAATGTATCCGTGATAAAAATGATATGCCCGATTTTAATAAACTGAAAGTGGCCTATACTCTGGTAAACTCTCTGGCGAAGGAGCGGAAGATTTATGCAAGTTCAACAATTAAAATGGGTGGCATCGCCGCTGCAATCTCTAAAATGGCTTTTGGCAATAAGATTGGATTTAGGTTTGATAAAGGATTTTTAGCAGAAAATTTATTCAACCCCAATATTGGCGCACTTATTTGTGAAGTTGAAAAATCGTCCTTATCCAGTTTTACCGAGGGTGGAATTGAGTTTGAGGTAATCGGTGAAACGATAAATGAACCTGTGATTATCTTTGGTGAATTTTTAATTTCTATCGAAGAAGCTTTATCGGCCTGGCGTAAAACTTTGGAGACTGTTTTCCCGACAGAACACACCGATCTGCCTCTTACACAGAATGCTACAGCAATGAAGAACAAAGGAACCTACATAAAAAAGGGGATTGTTCCCCAGGTATTTATACCCATTTTCCCTGGTACAAATTGTGAGTATGACTCAGAACAGGCATTTAAAAAAGTGGGTGCACGTGTATCTTCGCTTGTGTTCAATAATTTAAATAGTATGCGTCTCGATGAATCTATCCGGAATTATGCAGCGGCAATTAAACAGGCCCAGATTATTATGATACCGGGCGGATTTAGTGCAGGGGACGAGCCGGAAGGGTCAGGGAAATTTATAGCTTCTGTATTTAGAAACCCGGCAATAGTGGATGCCGTCATGGATTTATTAAAAAACAGAGATGGTTTAATCCTGGGGATTTGTAATGGATTTCAGGCGCTGGTAAAACTAGGATTATTGCCCTTTGGGGAAATACGCAACAAAATGTCGGAAGAAAGTCCCACTTTAACGTTCAACAAATTAAAACGACATTATTCTACAATGGTGCGCACAAAAATAGTTTCAGGATTGTCACCCTGGTTGCATCATGTAGATGTTGGTGATGAACATATTCTACCAATTTCCAATGGGGAAGGGCGGTTCGTGGCAAACGAGAAAATAATTAATGATCTGTTTCAGAGAGGACAGGTAGCCACACAATATGTAGATATAACAGGTTCCCCAAGCATGGAGTCAACATATAACCCATCCGGGGCGATGTACGCCATCGAAGGTATCACAAGTTTAGATGGTCGTATCTTTGGTAAAATGGCTCATTCTGAAAGGATTGGAATTGATATAGCCAGGAATATTCCGGGGGCAAAAGACCAAATGATTTTTAAGGCGGGAGTTGCGTATTTTAGTTAAATAGATTTTAGTTATCACTATTTATTTGCAAATAGGATAAAAAAAAGCCCGGGTCAAAAATGAACCGGGCTTTTAATTTAATAAATCTTCTATGGTAATAATGATCCGGCAATTGCCATTAAATCAGAAACTTTATATTCAAGGTTTTGGATAAACACACCACCTTTGGTTAATTCACCGGTGATTGTATCGCCACCATCACAGCTTAAGCTTACATTCCAGTCACCGAAAACATAGTTAATGTCCCCGATAAAAGAAACAGACTCATTTCCATTTTCATCGCGGGAAGCGACAAACTGATCAACTGTTATATCAACACCATTGTCGATCGTAACAAGTTCATATTCATCTGTTTCATTGGCTTTATAATCACCTGTCCAGATTTTGTGATATGAGCCGCTCCCTGTCATCACATAACTGTTTCCAACAACCATTCCAACTACAGGATTTTCCAGAGAACCAATTGTATGCAACCAGGTCGTTCCAGAGGGTGAGCCATCAGGATAACCGTATGTTCCTTCATTTATGTAGTACATAATAAATCCCGAAGCATCTTGGCCTTTTTTAATTATGTTGCCCTGGGCATCTAAATGTTGTTGCGCCCTAAATCTTGTTCCACTTAGGTTTTCACCTTCTGTTTTAAGTGTCCAGGTATGCCACATGGTTTCTGGGTTCCAACGATAAATTCTGTCCGGATTTGTTACTTTTCCCAAGCCGTCATATTTGCCGGATTTAAAATCTTCAAAATCTGTAACAACTTCACTCGTTACGCTAAGGGTGAAAGCGGCTACATTTTGCGCTTCGCTAATTACAATATCTTTAGAGTTTTCTATAACACGTACATTATCTTCATTATTACCTGTTGTATTGTCACATGCAAAAAAAGTAAATGATGTGAGTAACAGGCCTACTATAAACAGTTTTTTTGTGATCATTGTAAGCTCCTTTTAGTGAATTGAAAAATATTTATAAATTAAGTGATATAATATTAATAAAGTTACGTTTTTTTTGTGTGATACGAATCATCAGAACAATTCACATTGCCCTTAATACAATCGAAAATGATAAACTTATTCAGGGTTAACTGCTGCTGGTTGATCAGAAAGTTCGTTAGTGATTGCATGAGCAGAAGGTTTTATACCTCGGTATCCGGCAGGAATACGTGATTTGGGGTAAACAACTTCGTGAGGGGCAATAACAGATTTTTCGCCAATTTCCACATCGCCCATAACGGTACATTTTAACCCTAATGTTGTGCCGTTTTTTATTTTTACAGGAGCGATGACCAAATATCCTTTGGCAGCATAATGACAAATTATATGCGCAGAACCGCCAATTGTGACCTTGTCCCCAAGTTCGATCATCCCAACATCAGATATATTTGTGGTGTTGATAAGTACGCCCCGGCCAACTTTCATCCCCATCATCCTATAAAATAGAACGTTTAGTGGCGTAGGTGTGATAAACTCTAAAAAAGTATAGCGAACCAAATAGACCATCGCATTATGAACATACCACGGAACGCTTTGAAATGAATAATATGGCCCTCGGAAAGGTTTGATTTTGAATGGAAGAATTTTATTAAAGAAGGGGGTGACAAATACAAGGCTTATTCCATATAAAAAATAACTGACAAACAATGCAAACCCAAGAGAAGCATATTGAAAGATGGTCGCCCAGTTTGCCGTAAGTTGTTCAACATAATTAAAAAAATAAAATCCGGGGGTAGCTGAAATGCCCACAATTATAGCGCCCAATATATAAACAGGGACGAGGGCAAGTCCAAAAGTGACAGCACTAAATTTTCTTAAAGCCACTTCAAAAAGGCCTTTTGCACCTTTCGCTGTTGCCTTGGTTGTATTTACATCGATGGTTTTTTTGTGTCCGTTGTTTTCTGACATTTATTATCTCAATTTGGTTTTGTTTGAAATGATTTTCGTGTAAGTTTTAAGAATGTTAAGTTAATAATGATGTAAAAATAGCCCTTGTTTAATCTCACAGTTAAGATTAGATAAATTATTTTTATTAAAAATTTCCTATTCATTACCAGAGGTTTTGTTGGAAGAGCTTATCGTATTTGCCCATAAAAATGAGGCACAGGCCTTTATACAAGAGTTATGTTTAAAAAAAGATGACTCAATGTCCTCCCTATTTTTTTCAAATAATAAGGTTGGGGTATTGATTATTGGACAGGGACTTTTTGAAGCAAATTATAAACTTGAAGTGTTTTTTAAACATTGTACATATAGTATAAAAAAAATTTACAATTTTGGGATCGCAGGACGGCTTAACAAAACCTTAAAAATTGATGAAGTATATCCTGTAAAACGGGTTAATTTATTTAAGGATAATGGCTGCATTGTGGGTTATCCTTTTGGAGATGTACCAAATGCGAAAAGATGTGTTTCGTCACAAGTTCCAATTTCAACCAGAAATATCGATGATACTATCATTTCTTGTGGGGATATTGTAGATATGGAACTATGGGCGGTTGCACAGTTTGCCTCAAAGAAAAATATCGAAGTTTGTGCATATAAATTAATTTCGGATGATCCAACGCAACCATTGGATATTAATAAAATAAAGAGCAAATCTTCCTGGTATTCGAAGAAGCTTTTTACATATTATAAAAATGATAAAATGCTGATTGATAAGGAGCAGTAAGATGATCTGGTTTAAAGATTATACTATTAAAGAGCTAAATAAAATATCTGAAAATACAATGGTTTCACATTTAGGTATGGTATTTACTGAAATAGGCGAGGATTTTTTGAAAATGCAAATGCCCGTTGATAACAGAACAATTCAGCCTGCGGGGATTTTACATGGCGGTGCATCTGTTGCTATGGCAGAAACAATCGGAAGTGTAGGGGCATATTTAACGATTGATCCGGTCCAGTCCCAATGTGTTGGGTTAGAAATCAATACGAATCATATTAAATCTGTTGCGGATGGAAAGGTTGTGGGCGTTGGAAAACCGATCCATATTGGTAGAAGCACGCAAATTTGGGAGGTACGTATTACAAATGAAGAGGGAAAGCTTTGTGCAATCAGTCGGATAACTTTGGCTGTTTTGGACTTAAAACAATAATTACCTTAAAAAATTGTTGTATCTCACTATTCGTAAGCGATTTGTTCCGTATAAATGATTAATCAATTTTTTAACACGGATGTTAAACAAGATGAGGAGTAATGTAATGGCCGATAATACCTATTCCGAAATAAACAAGTTAAAACAAAAGCAAATGCTGAAGATTGTTAGCAGTTCTTTTTATCGAGAACTTGTTAAATATGGTGTTAACCATAGTGATATTGTATCCGTAAGCATGAACCTCCTTGATTTTGTGACAGAAAATAAAAGTCCAAAAATGGATCAGCCGGTTAGTATTTTTGATTATCATATGGAGGATATTTGTGATAATTGGTCGTCTGAAAAAAGTTTAAGCCTTGAAAGTGTCAGCTTAAAACCATTGCGTGTCCAAGATATTGAGCAGGTTGTGTTCTGGTTAAAGGCAAAAGAGCTTAAGGGTACTTTTATTGACTTTCTTCCAAAAGAAAATTTAATGTTAGAAAACTATCTATTAAAATCAGATGACAGGTTTTTCTTTGGGACTTACCATAATGATAAACTGATCGGTATCATCGGTGCAGAGCGGATTGACAATCAATTTAAAAAATTGGAAATGAAAAAGTTTATCGGAGAAAAGAGTTTTCGAGGTAGGGGTATTGGTAAGTTTTCAACCTTTTTATTTTTATACTATGCTTTCAATATTTTAAAATTCAACAAAGTTTTTATTCACTCCTTAGATACAAATATTAAAAACATCAATCTTAACAGTCATTTTGGTTTTAATCTGGAAGGCTTACTTTTTAATGAGGTCTCATTAGAGGGTGAATTTCATGATGTCATCCGGATGGGATTGTTAAAGGAAAAATGGCAAAACCTATTTACAGAGCCAGAAAAAAAAATCGCCGTATAAACCATTTTTATTAAGCCCATTTTTAAAGTGGGCTTTTTTTTGTCCAATTCCCGAATTTTTTTTAAAATATTTCCAATAACTGTCTGAGTCTCTTTATGGAAATTACACTGAGGCAGAATGGTTCTGGTGAACGAACCAAATGTTTGTTAAAAACTAAACGAGAAAACTGCCTGACCATTTAAAAGGGCCAAGCAGTTTTTTTATTTAGAAAGAATTAATACATCTTCAGTGCCACATTTTTGTAGCGCCTGGTATAGTGTTTGTTCTTTGGCCTGTGTCAAGTCCTGAAATAGGTTTACAGTATTTTATTTACTAATTGTTCTTTTTCTCTCCAATTATCCTTTCTGTTTGGTTCTGAAAGGACCGAACAGTTTTCCCTGTTTTGCGAAGCAAAAACAGGGGCGCGGGGGCG
>JAJRVW010000144.1 GCA_024277115.1 Calditrichota bacterium | reverse complement strand
TTCTTTCACTAATCCTATATTTTGATTTTCTCTTTTTGCCATGTTTTTTCCTTTGTTTTTTTGGTCAAACTAAATTTAGGAAGGACATGGCAATTTTTCACATATTTGCCTTTTTACACAAATTTAAGGACGCAATCTGTATTTAAGTATTGGATTAGCAATTATAATGTCAATCATTATGGGTATTTCAAGTAATGTATTATTATTCAAACCTTTAAGGGAGAGAAATACAGATTCTTTCTTAATAATGATTGCCTCTTTAGGTATGTATATTGTATTTCAAAATATCATTTCAATGATTTGGGGAGATTCTTCCTTGTCAATACGATCTCAGGAAATTACAAAAGGTCACGAGTTATTCGGAGCATATATTACAGATATTCAAATTATTACCATTGTTGTAAGCTTAAATTTATTTTTGGGCACCTTAGCATTTTTAAAATACACAAATATTGGAAAAAATCTACGAGCTGTTTCATCAAATGAGGAATTAAGCAATATCTTTGGTGTTAGCTCAAATTATGTAATTTTATGGTCTTTTGGTCTAGGTTCAGCAGTAGCTGCGATTGCAGGAATTCTCGTTGCTTTTGATACTGATATGACACCAACCATGGGGTTTAATTTATTGCTTTATGGAATTGTAGTCATGATAATTGGTGGTATTGGTAGTGCAAAAGGATTAATTGGTGCAGCTATTTTACTTTCGGCTGCCCAGCATCTTTCGGCATATTACATAGACAGCAAATGGATGGACGCAACGGCTTACATAATTTTAATTCTGTTTCTAATCTGGAAACCGCTTGGTTTTAGTGGCAAACGACTTAAAAAAGTAGAGATTTAAAATGGAATATATTTTACATCTCTTTATCTTTACTTTAATCTATGTTCTCCTATCACAAAGCTTGGGTTTAGCTGCCGGGTATTCGGGTTTAATTTCACTTGCCCATGCTGGATTCTATGGTATCGGGGCATATACTTCTGCCCTCTTAACTGTAAATTTTGGGTTGTCCTTTCTTATCAATCTTCCCCTAGCAATGCTTTTTTGCGGAATCACAGCAATCATTGTCTCTACAATTTCACTAAGAACTGTTGATGATTATTTTATTATAATAACTCTTGGTATTCAGGTTGTTGTTTTTTCAATTATGAATAATTGGCAGGAACTTACAAGTGGTCCGCTGGGAATTCCAGGAATCCCATCTATAGAAATTTTTGGTTTTCCGTTTGATGATAAAATCTCTTTTTTAATGCTTAGTCTGTTTTTTGTTGGGGCTGTCTGGTTTTTACTAAATAATATCAGCCGTTCGCCTTTCGGAAGGATTTTAATTGCATTGAGCGAAGATGAAATATTTACTCAAAGTCTCGGTAAAAATGTGTATAAATCGAAAGTTATTTCCTTTACAATAAGCGCAATGTTTGCAGCTATACCAGGTGCTTTGTATGCACATTACATAAGTTATATTGACCCAACAAGTTTCACAATTAATGAATCAATTTTCATTTTAAGCATTGTTATCATTGGTGGAATGCGAAACATGTTTAGGATAGCCCTTGCAGCCGCATTTCTTGTTTTGCTTCCAGAGGCTTTACGTTTTCTTGGAATGCCAAGTAATGTAGCTGCAAATATGCGTCAGATAATTTATGGGGCTATTTTAATTTTTGTAATTTTTAGAAGTAGTAAGAAGACCGCCACCACTCACTCCTAATATGTCAATTTGATAGAATGAAAGCTTTACTTTATTAGTGCAATTCAATTTAGTAATTGGATTATATAGTCAGAAAGCAACCAATTACCAACCCTTTACTATGTCGTTCGAAGACAAGAGAGACCCGAAAGTATGTCGTTCGAGTACATAAACACACTCAAAGTGTACAAAAAAGGCCTTTATAAAGACATTTATTTAACTGTTTTTATTGGGCTTAAGGCAAATACACCCTGAATTTTGTAAAAAAGACCGGCCCTTAACCTACAGGGCCAGTCAAATTAATTAGTTCCAACTTACTGCTCCACTGGGAGCAATCCATGGTGTTTTTTTCCAGTCTGGAGATTGCTTGTAAGGACTACTTTGCTCCAAATCCGCTTTTTCAAGGTAGTAAACCGGGATTTCCACATTTTCGGTTTCCAGTAAATAATACCATAACCAAAGATGATGAAATTTTCATTCCCGTTAATCCAGCTATAATGCTCATCAAATTCATCCTTGGTACATTTTTCGAACCTAATATGGGTTATTGCACAGCTCTGCTAAGAAGTATGGCAAAGCAAAAAAATACTTTTCTAATCTATAGTTTAAATTAAAATTCGTTATATCGATATCTAAATAATTAGATATTTTCTACATTCCCTCTTTTTACAAATCCATACTCCACGCCACTTAACCAGCTGTTTTTACTTGATTAAGCGGGTAAACTTTCCCCTTTTCACATTATTGGCACGCTTTTTAATACTTATCCGCGCAGTCACGCACTAATCATGGATAACATAAACCAAATTAAGAAGGAGCTCATAATGAGACCTGTTTTATTAAGTGATTTTTCAGAAGAAGTACAAATTAGTGAACGGACACTTAAGTCAAAATACGGTGATTGTATTTACAGGGAAGGACGCCAGTCGTTCATCGATCCAGATAAATTTGACAAAGCGTTTACCGAACGATCCAGAAAGGGCAAAAAGTCCAAGGGAAGCATTCTTAAGTCAAATCATCTTGGCCAGGTGGATTTTCACATCTCTGCCTTGCAGAAGCAAATTGATAAATGCAAAAGGGCTGTCGCGAGGGCCAAGAAGTTTTTTGAGGAGACAGAGGACAAGGACGCAAAAGAAGAACGCGCGATAGTTTACCTCAGGGAAAAGAAGGTCCTTGTAAGGAAGCAGGATAAACGGAGGGTTTTGGTTACCCGCAGGCAAGAGCTTATTCAGGCCAGGAAGGAAGAGCTTTCCAGCTATGACGACGAAGGTTTACTCGGAACATTCTAGCCATAACTAATAGGGCTGGTTTATGATCAGCCCATTTAATTATAATCTTAAAAATAGTAAATATCATGAAAAAGAAAAAAGGGTCTGAAAAAATACCGGAAAGTCTTATCCGGTCTCTCGTAAGCATGCAACTCGATTCAGACCTTGTTAGTTTCATTAGGGAAGAAATTGAAAAGGGCGCAACAACATCTGAAGAAATTGTTAAGGCATGCACAAAAATTAATGAAAAGGCAGCCAAACACTTTTTTAACCAAGTGGATTACCTGGGCAATTTAATGCTGGAACAATATTTCGGAAAAAACAAGTCCGGTCCTGCACCCGCTAAACAGGATAAAAAATGATGAAAGATACTAATATCATTTTTTTGAGAGGACAGATACAGCTTAGAAAGGCAAAACTGATGGAGTTGCGTCATGAGAAAAACTTACTTGAAAGTCGCTATCAAAAGTCTGGCTCTGAATCGGATCAATTGCAATTTATAAATGCTAAGATAAAGATGTCAGAGGCTGAAGCAGGGCTTACTAAAATGGTTGAAGAGACTTCTCTTTTAATTCAGTCTCGCGTCAAAGAGTTAGAAGTAGAGGATGTGATCTCCAGGGAAGCTGATTTTGAAATTGAAGATAACTTAGATAAAGAACTGGATGATGATCTATAAATAATGGGGGGTGCAAGCCCCCTTTTCAATTTTAACCAATTCATGGCATAAGAATAATAATGAATACAAGTACCGAAATTCGCTACTGGCCTGGCACAAGTGAGCTGACAAAACCAGCCAAAGAGGTCGCACGGATTTTAAATATCCATTACAACACGCTCTTCCGCTGGATCAAGTCTGGCAATGTTGAATGTGTTCGTTTTGGACGGTCTTCTATTCACTTCACCTTTGACCAGGTGGAGAATCTTATAAATGGAAATAGGGAACTGGTTAAAATAAGGAGAGAATTATAATGGCTTCACTGAGAAAACGGGAATACAAATCCGGCAAGGTTACATGGGTCATAGATTACTACAAAGGAAAAAAGCACCTTATGAAAACCATTGGAAGCTGCGATAAACGTACCGCAGAAAAAATCCTTCATAAGTTTGTTGCCGATCAAAGTAAATCTGAGGTAGGTATTATTGAGTTAAAGGAAAGTACACTGTCAACTCTTAAAGACGAATATTTAAAATACTCTGGATCTACTAAAGCTGTACGAAGTGTTGAGCGTGAAGAGCTCGTTTTAAAAACATTTCTTAAATATATAGGGGATATTACAATTTCTGATATCAGTATTTCAGATATTCAAAACTATCGTAATTATCGACTTCGCTCAATTAGCCCCGAAACAATAAACTTAGAATTCCGGCATCTGAAAGCCATTTTTAACTGGGCCATAGAGAGAAATTATCTCTCGCATTCTGTTTTCATCACGGTAAAGCCAGTCCGTGTCCCGGAAAGTGAATTACCAAAATTTCTTGAAGTTGAGGAAATTAATAAAGTGCGTGAAAAATTTAACGCCGATCCTTTTAAATGGATTGTTGAGTTTTATCTGTTAACCGGCGCACGGCTAAAGGAAGCGTTGGTGCTCAGTTGGAATAACATCGATGAAAAAAGAGAAGTGATAACCATTCCCAGCACAGGTACAAAAGCCAAGAAACATCGTCGTATATCTTATGCTCAAGATACTCAACTCAAAAAACTTTTAAAGGAAATTCCAAGACGCGAAGATAATTTATTATTTGGGCCTGCAAAAGGAGATCAATGGTCTTCGGGGTGGGTCAGTCGTAAGATATCAAAAATGTTAAGTCAGATCGGATTATCATGGGCTAGCTGTCATACATTTCGCCATACTTACATTTCTCATTTAGTGATGAATGGTGTTCCACTCACAACCGTAAAAGAAATTGTAGGACATAGCAGTTTCACAACTACTTTAAGGTATGCCCACCTCTCTACTTCCCACAAAGACCAAATGGCCTCAAGAAGATCCTACTAAGAATAGCGACGTATTAGCGACTTCATAAAAAAAGGGTCTGTGGCGAAAAGCCGCAAACCCTTGCTAGTACTGGTGGCGTCTCCCAGAATTGAACTGGGGACACACGGATTTTCAGTCCGTTGCTCTACCAACTGAGCTAAGACGCCATATTTTGTTAGAGCCTTAAATATAAAAACATCAACAAGATGATGCAAACAATTTTTTGTGATTTTGTGCAAGTAACTGTGAACCAATTCCACAAGAGTTTTTAATGGTTGCATTAGTAACCACGAAAAACTACTTTAATTTGGCTAATGTATTAAAGCCTCTAAAAGGGGTTCGCGCCAAGTATTAATGTCGGGGTCGTATATTCCAAACCCTAAGGCAAATTCCCAATAGGCCCAACTAAAGCTATCTTGTTCCGCGCTTCTTGCCACATATTGAGTCCACCGGATACGTGATTCCATGTCAGCCTTGCTGTATGCGCCAAACTCACCCAATAACACAGGCACATTATGCTGTCTGGCCCAAGTTTTCACCTTAAGAAAATCCAGGGATATCACCTCTTTTTCACTTTGGAAACCATTCCAGCTTGTTCCTAACCAAGCATTGCTTCCGTCGACCCATTCCGCACCCTGATGTGTAAATTGGAATGGGCTATAATAATGAAAGGTAAAAATACTGTTCTTTTCCTCTTGAGGAAGAATAAGTTTGTTCATCGCGGAAATACTGCCCCATTCCGCAGTCCCAATAATCAGAGTATGTGTCGAATCGATCGCCCTGATAGTGTCAATGGCCTCATCTAAAAAATTATTCCATAATTCGGCATCGAGTTGGTCATGCGGTTCGTTAAGAAGCTCATAGAAAAGTGTTGTTGGCCTGTTGATAAATTTTTCGGCTATCTGCTTCCATAAGGCTAAAAACTTTTCCTTCTCTTTAAGCGGGTCAGAAAATATCTCCTCGTAGTGATGAATGTTTATAATAGCGGCCAAACTATTTTTTTCTGCCTGATCTAGTGCCCAGCCAACACGTTCCATTAAAACCGGATCGATTATAAAAGGAAATTCAGCGCTTGTATGCGCAGACCACCGCACAGGAATTCTGACCGCAGTAAACCCAACCTCTTTTATTTTTTCAAAATAAACCCCTTTAAGCACAACACCCCAATCGCCCTCGTTTGGCGCTTCCAGAGCATTGCCTAAGTTAATTGTCTTGGCAAGGAGTTTATTTTGTACAAAAGGATCGGGGATTTCCACCAAATAGGAACTGCTTACCGGTTCGTTCGGTTCTGAACATGATGATACAAAAAAGATAAGAGTTATTAAAAAACAAGGAGCTGTCATCCCTGCAAATTTCCTATATAAAAATGAATGGGATAACATTAAATTCTCCTAAAAAAAATGGTTCTATCAAGGTAAAATCGTATTAAACAGAGAATAGAAGCCTGTCTTTTTTATCAGGCAACTACCAAAATACGGTATATAAAACAACTAAAATAATCATAATTGCATAAGTGCTGATATTAAAAACCGGCCCCGTTTTAAATAGCTTTGCCGTAAGCGGAATGCCCTTGGGGTCATCAGCTTCCTGAGAGGTTGTCATACTTACACCGGCAATTATCACCATGGTGATAAGCATTGTATAAAACATTTGGTCCATCCAGGGCAGCTCAACAGCTGCACTTTTTAACAAAATCGCCACTACAATCGAGGAAAGCACACCAACAATGGCCGCTTTATTTGTAGCTTTTTTCCAGAACAAACCCATTAAAAACACTGCTAAAATACCTGGACTCACAAGTCCCGTATACTCTTGGATATATTGAAACATTTGTGGGATATTGCCCATCACAGGGGCCAACAAGACAGCAATTATCAATGCGGTAAAAGCGGTGATCCGGCCTACATTTACCAATTGTTTTTCGGATGCGTTTTTATTGATATATGGTTTAAAAATATCCATTGTAAAAATAGTGGATGTCGAGTTGAGCATTGAGGCCAAAGATGAAACAATGGCCGCCGTAAGCGCCGCCAATACCAGGCCTTTTAATCCAACCGGAATAAACTGACTAATTAACCAAGGGTATGCTTTATCATAATTAATACTTCCATCAATATTGGCAAAAGCTTCTTGTACACCGCCTATTACCGCTGTGCCTTCCGGTTGGGTAAACATGACAAATGCAACAATACCCGGAATAACAACTATTAGTGGGATAATCAATTTTAAAAAGGCGGCAAACGCAATTCCTCGCTGGGCTTCTTTAAGGGATTTTGCGGCCAGCGTCCTTTGGATTATATATTGGTTGAACCCCCAATAGTATAAATTTGCCACCCACATCCCGCCGATAAGAACAGCAATGCCGGGTAAATTAGAATACTCCGGATTGTCCCTGGAGAGAATCATATGAAATTTATCACCCGCAGAATTATAAACGTGTGCCAATCCATTAAAAACACCACCTTCCGGCGTGACAGCATCTAAAGCCAGAAAGGAAGTGATAAGCCCACCGACGATCAACAAAGCCACTTGGATCACGTCAGTCCAGGCGACAGCTGAAAGGCCACCGTATAAAGAATAAGCCGCAGCAATGAACGCCAAACCTAAAATAGCCAGGATAATTAAACTGCCATCCCCATTACCAATAATTGTATCAATCGCTTTTCCGCCTAAAAATAAAACTGAGGTTAGGTTTACAAAAATAAACAAGGCTACCCAAAAAACGGCAAGGATCGTTTTTAAGTTGGTACTAAACCGTTGCTCAATAAACTGGGGAATGGTGTAAAGTTTCTTTTCGATAAAAACGGGAAGAAAAAACTTACCAACAATGATGAGCGTAATGGCCGCCATCCATTCATACGAAGCAATTGCCAAACCTACAGCAAAGCCTGAGCCGGACATACCAATAAACTGTTCCGCAGAAATATTGGCGGCTATTAAAGATGCACCAACAGCCCACCAAGGCAGTGATTTTCCTGCTAAAAAATAATCTTCAGAGTCTTTCTCATGGCCTTTTTTATCACGCGAAACCCATACACCTAAAAATACAATAAAAGCGATATATCCAAAAAATATGCCATAATCAACCACCGAAAACCCCATTACACCTCCTGTAAGATCCCTTAGTTTTTTAAGGATGTTTTAATAAACACCATAAATAATTAATCCGTAAAACCAACCCCGGGCTAAAATATATTTTCTTTTGCCGGACTATCCGGCCCTTTGCCTACATATACAAATAAAATCTTGAAAAACATGTTTGTCGTTTATTTTATAAGGCTAAATTCCTGCTCTAACTCAGCTATCATCAACTTGAATTTGCCTGCCTCTATTACCCTTTTGTTTGCCCGGTTGGTAAATTCAAAATCATTGGCGTTGATTTTAAAATAAACTATTTTTGATTCACCCGGCTTTAACTCGATTTTATGAAAACGTTTTAATTGCTTTACAGGGCGTGAAACCGAACCAAACAAATCAGCACCATAAAGTAAAACCGTTTCTTTTCCGGAGCGATGCCCGGTGTTTTTTACCCGGACTGAAACTTCAATATTCTCATCCATATCAAACATCTTTTTATTAATCTTCAAATCGCTATATTCAAAATGGGTATAGCTAAGCCCAAAGCCAAATGGAAACTCATATACAAAATCATTTACATCAAATTTTTCCAGGGGTTTATAATCATAGGTCATAAATCCATTGGGAGCGCTTGGATATGTAAAAGGCAGCTTCCCACTTGGGTTTATATCCCCAAAAATAATATCTGCAAGGGCTTGTCCGCCTTCCATCCCCGGTAAGTAGGCCATCACAATAGCCGCAGCGTTTTGCGTGATTTTATTTATTACCCGTGGGCGTCCTTCTACAAGAATAAGGATAACCGGCTTACCGCTCTCATAAAGCGCCTTGGCCAAATCAATTTGTTCCTGGGGCAAGGTTAGGTCCATTATATTCCCGGGGGTTTCACAATAAGTAGGTTCTCCCAAACACAAAACAACAACATCGCTTTCTTTTGCCATGTCAATTATCTTACCTGCAACCTGGGGGTCGCCAAACTCAACCGGAAAATACCGGGTTTGCTCATTTCCAATTTTATTCTTGATTGCTTCCAAAATAGTGCTTTTTTCTTGTGGATAAAGTTTCTCCTGATCACCCTGCCATGTTATCGACCATCCACCGTTTAAGACGGATAATTTGTTTGCCGTTGGCCCGGTTACAAAAACCCTGGTATCGCTTTTTAATGGCAAAATACCTTTATCGTTTTTTAATAATGTTATTGCTTCACGCGCCGTGTTAAGGTTGGCCATTGCCGAAGTATTCGATGCAAACTGGCTTTTAAGTCTAATATCGGGATATGGTTTTTCAAAAAGACCGGTTTTAAACTTAACCCATAAAATACGTTTTACGGCATCATCGACACGCGAAACAGGGACTTGCCCGGACTTTACAAGCTTCAACAATATATCAAAAAAAGAAAAATCAAATGGTACCATGCTCATATCAACACCGGCCATAACGGCCATGCGTACAGCGTCTTCTACTGTTTCGGCTACCCGGTCGCGGCTATGTAACCGCTTAATATCTTCCCAGTCGCTCACAACAAGGCCCTTAAAACCAAGTTCGTTTTTAAGGATTTCTGTTAAAAGATAATAGTCGCTGTGTGTTGGTATCCCATTAATCTCACCGGAATTTACCATTACTGTGTGTACACCTGCTTCAACAGCTTTTTTAAATGGTGGTAAATATATATCACGTATCATCCGCTCGGGAATCCAGGCCGGGGTGCGGTCTTTTCCATTAAGTGGATTGCTGTATCCAAGATAATGTTTCATACAGGCGGCAACCTTTGTCTCCTTTACTTCATTATTATCACCTTCCATTCCTTTTATATAAGCTTCGCCCATCATGCTTACAAGATAGGGATCTTCACCAAAGGTTTCATAAAAACGTGGCCAAAGCGGGTTACGCCCTACTCCCAAAACGGGGTTAAAATTCCATGGTATCCCAGATGCCCGGACCTCCAGGGCCGTAATCGCAGCACTTTGTTTAACCAGTTCCCTGTTAAAAGTGGCGGCCAAAGCAATGCTTTGAGGGAAAAGCGTCCCGTTCTTTGTATAATTTGCGCCATGGATGGCATCTATTCCATACAAAACAGGAATTGAAAGCCGGGTTTTATTTAGAGCCATATCCTGAATAGTGGTAATGATCTCGTTCCAGTTATCCAGTGTATTGGCCTGCCCACCTGTGTTTAAAATGGAGCCGACTTTATGGTTTTTTATTGCAATTATTAATTTTTTTTTGTCAAGTTCATTGATAAATGATCCCGGTTTACGGGGCTTGGATATTACCTCCAGGGTTATCTGGGTCATTTGCCCGATTTTTTCTTCCAATGTCATTTTTTTTAAAAGTTGCTGAACTTTGTTACCTACATTCTGTGGGGATTCTTTTGCTTGCGTAGATGATATTGCAATAAAAAGCAGCGTTGTTATCAACAACAATCGTTTCATTTTTTGTACCTCCGGGTTCGTCATTTAACAACCAGCATCTTCTTATATTCTGTGATAACACCCTTACTGGAGCGGGCATTGAGCCTGTAAAAATAAACACCACTCGACAGGTTTTGGCTGTCAAAATTAAACTTATATTGGCCGGCGTTTTTTTCTCCGGCAAATATAAGTTTTACTTTTTTTCCTAGTAGGTTATAAACATCTAACTCCATAAACGATTTACTTTCAAGGTAGAGCGCTATGGTCGTCTGCGGGTTAAAAGGATTGGGGTAGTTCTGTCCTAATCCGGACTTGCGTGGTAAGTTTGGCTTGTTATCCGGCAGACCGGTGGCCGATTGATCCACTACGATACTATTTATGACCGGGTGGCTGATCCAGTTATTAAAATAAATATCTAAGACCCCATCAGAAACATACACATTTTGGGCGTTGTACCGGGCCACTTGCGCGTAACCAAAATCCCGCACCAAATCAAGGTCATAAAAAATAAGCGAGTCTTCCACCCACACATCAAACTCCCTCTTGCCCACGGTATTCAATTCCAATTCCGCAAAACCAAGTTGTATATTGTAAACCCCGTTGGGTACACGTATTTTATATTGCACAACCTCTTCTAGCTGAGCTAAGAAAAGGGAATCCTCCTCCGTGCCATTTACTTCCGAGTTGTAATATTTACGGTGGTAACCATCCATGTGCCCGTACTCTGTCTCGTACCCCCAGGACTGGTCCGGGAGGTAATCTTTATAGGAAATATCGGAACCTGCATTTATTTTTAAAGGAAATTGTAAGGGCTTGTCACGGATTATATCTACTACATCATAGGCTTGGGTATTGGACGTTTCAAAATCATCCCGTATAGTAAAAATTATAAGTTTATACTTTTGTTCCGGCTGAGGCTCTTCAATCTGGAGGCGAACGGTACGCTGGTCTTTTAAAAGCTCTATATTCGTTATGGTTGCCGAGGGGGTTATCGAAAATTTACCAATATCGATAGCGTCATCCGGGTTTATTCTCTCTGTAAAACGGGCCGTGACAATATTTTTATTTAACCGTGCCCACAAGAGGCCCGGTGCAACTTTATCTACATAGCCCAGGTCTGTATCATCGGTCAAACATAAAATCATCATACCGTCCTTATATACGATATTTTCTTTGGTAAAAAGCACACGATTGCCGTTAAAGGTGTGTGTTGCTTTACCCCACCGATCGGCATCATAACTGTTAAATTCGTCCTTCCAGGAAAGTGTAAAGTTTTTGTCTGTTCCAGAATCGCCATTACCGGGGTTATATGTGTAATAAGCCACCCAGTCATAATATGCAAAAAAGGGCAACTGCTTTTCATTCCACGTGCCAACCCAGTTTTCCCACTCGGCCGCCCAGATATTCATCATTATTTTTTGGCCATAAACCAGTGTGGCGATGTGCTCTCCGGTTTGTCTGTAAATTTCTTTCCCATCCACAAACCAAGCCACATACTCCGGTGTCCATTCAAAAGCATAAGTATAAAAACTATCCGCCGGGGAAAATTTTAATTTAGTGTGGCTGTTTTGGATTTTCTGCCCGGGTGTAATTGTAGTTGTTTGGATATCGTTTGTGTAACGGCCCAAAATTTCTATATCTATCTCGTTCCACTCTTCGCAACATGGTGATGTATAATCGTGATAGGTGAAAAAATTGGACAAAACACCACTGCCCGCGGCTGCCTTATAGCGCACCTCAAAACGGCCGTAGGTAAAACTTTCGTGTGTACGAAGTTCTGCCCCACGATAAGATTGGGCACAAATATTTGTAGATATAATAAGAACGAAAACCGGGAAAAGAATAAAGGTTTTCATATTTTATTTCCTTTTACATTTTTTGCCCATAATCTAACTTATTATGGGCTGTTAACTGTGGGAACTCCGGAACAGGCACAGGAAATGGTAAATTTTGTTGAACAACAAACATATTTACAGAAGTAAGTTTAATCTTTTCAAACGCATCTGTATTTATAAAAATTTGGTCCCGGTACTTCTCCCTGATAGTGGACATCAAAGGATCAAGATAGCTTTTAACAAGGGAATAACCGGAAGCCTTGCCGGTTTTCATCCCCTTAATTACTTTTTTCCGTTGATAAAGGGCAAGCAGGTTATCACGCCACATATTTTCATTCCGCGTTACAAGGGGGTGTTTGTCATAACCTTTTTTATATGCATCCCCCGTTATATATTTATCACGGATCAAATCGGCAACCGCCAGGCGGAACTCGGCGCTAAATTCTTTTTTTGGCATACGCCGGTTACGAAAAACGAGGGGGTGAATTTTTACTTCTTGCTCAAAATGACGCACTGTCCAGACTTTTCCGTCTATCGTCAAGAGAGGTTGATCCAATATTTTTTCCAATCGTCCCTGCCCATTGTTCAGGTACACTTTTCCATCGCCGGCTTTCCAAAACTTTGTGTTAAACGCTTTTTCACGCTCCTCTTTCGTTTTAAAATAATCCGGGCCTACAATATTTACCAGCTCTTCAAAAACAGTCGGATTAAACTCCATATTTTTTTCTGCCATAATATTGCGAAGCCAGACAGAGTACTTATCCCTGGCCCGGACCTGAATTATTTTCTCCCGTATATCACTCTTACTCAAGGCAGCCTTTTCTCCACCCATGGCCATACGCCGGATCCATCCGTTTACACGTATCAAAGCAAAAGAACCTTCTCCTGTTTTTAAAGGTCCGATTATCTGACCATCACGCACTTCTGTTAAAAAAAGCACTTTAAAAACTTCATCATTAAAAGGTGTGTTAAAAGAAAATTCCTGTATTTTGTTTTCCTTTTTAGTGGCAGCTTCGTACTCTTCCTGTAAAGCGCTAAAGGTGGTGCGGCCATTTTTAAGATCAGTCCCGATACGCAGTGCGAGTTCTTCGTTTAACGGGATAATACTCAGGTTATAAGTACGTTCTCCATTGAGATAAGCTATTTGCAATTCCGAACTATCCGGCTCTATTTTTTTTAGGGCTGTTTCATTAAAATGAACCTGGCGCATGGCTTGTTCACGCCGTCCCTTGAGATAGTGTTTAACATCCGGATTTTCCAATAACGCGGCACTTTCGCCAGCTTCCAAGGCCAACATTTTTTCTGCTATCAGTGCGTTAAGCACAACCTTGCGGTGAATATAATTATCACTGCCACACCAGGCAGGGCGGGTTGTATACTCTGCCCGGCGAATAAACTCATTAACCGAGATGGTTTTATCGCCAACTTTTGCAAGAATTATTTCCCTGGTAATATTTTCTGTATTGGAACAGGCCAGAAAAAGAGAGACTACTGCCAAAAGAAAAAGGGACTTAGATAACATTTGTTTTTTCATTTAAAATAAAAACCCAATTGAATAACTGTGAACTTTACCAAGGATTCCCATATCCCGGAAAGCATAATCCACTTTAAGTGCGATATTGCCCATTAACAGTTTTTCTAATCCACCGCCAACGGTAAACCCAAAAGCCGTTTCATCTTTTGCCAGGAAGAGGCCTTTGTAACCGGAACGTAAGATAAATTTACCAATGGTCGGATCGAAATATTCATACTCAGCCCCCACATTAACCGACTCTGCATTATTGTTGGGGTGCAACGCATCCGTTGCAATGGTTAAGCGTTGATTCTCGGTACGGAACACATTTACCGCAACCCCCAGGCGAAAGATCAAAGGCAATTCCCATTCGTTGGGATCAAATTGGCCTTGCACATCGCCATAATTTCCATTTTCACCCGGCCGGATATCAATTGATTGCAAAAGATCTATTCCATCAAATTTCATCCGCGTACCATAGTTGGCAATACTCATTGCAATACGCATTCCATCTTCACGATTGCCGGTTGGGGAGAAAAACGCCGTATTTATAGAAACGCCCAGATCGAGGGCCAAAGCGCTGGCATCCATATGCCAAATCTTGGATTGTATATATTTAGCGGCCAGGCCAAACCCAAACCAATTTGTTATTGCCCGCCCATAAGCAAGGCTTAAAGAAAAATCACCTGCCGAAAACCTTTCGCCCGTACCTTCAGGGTCACTTACTGTGTTTACATCCATTTCCCCATAATCTACAAATGTTAGCCCAAGGGCAACCGTACCAATTTGTGGGATAACAATACCGGCCGCCGCAAAAGATGTGTTGATATCAACTACCCAGGGCTGAAGCACAAATTGCGCCTCACTTTGTTCCATAAAGGCCAACCCGGCAGGGTTCCAGTAAATAGAGGTAATATCCCGTGCCATGGAAACATACGCATCACCCATAGCGGCGCCGGCGCTACCAAATCCAATTTCTAAAAACCCGGCAGTTGTTGTACCAACACGGAACGGCCTGTTTTGTGCCTGTAAAAAAATGGGTACCAATAAAAGAAATAGAAAATATTTTATTTTCATGACAAACCTTAAGATGAAATTATTTTATAATGGCAAATTTACCCAGCTTTGTATCGCCGGTCCGTTTGGCCTTAATGTGATAAATATACATGCCAGCCGCCACTTCCAAACCTTCACTTGTAAGTAGGTCCCAATGTGCAATGCCATTATCCGCCGTATTCTGAACATCAATTTTATCCACTAAAACCCCACTAATGGTAAAAATCTTGATTGTACACTCTGCCGGTAAATGGATAAACATTAACCGCCGCCTTTGGTTAAGGAAGGAGTTGGCAACAGCTTCTTCCAGAATATTGGTCATAACATAGGGGTTGGGCACTACGCGGATTTTATCCATTGCTCCGGAAATGGACGAAAGGTTTCCTTCGTCTTCAGGTAAAATTGAAAAGACAATCGAGTCGCCACTCCAGAAGGGACGACGATGTGTGACACGGTAAACATTATTTACAACTGGCAATTGGGAGGAATCGGTTGCTGATTTGAAATCAAAAGCGAAGGCGATACCTGAAGAGAGGCTTAGCCTATTATCCTTTTTTAAAGGCCCTACAAGTAAACGGTCTTCGAGAATATCAAAGGTTTTATTATTATTTTGATCATGGACAATTATATCCATTTTTTCGTATTGGCCACTGGAATCAAGAAAAGATTTATTCACCACATAAAAATTAAAGGCTTGGTTAAGCAAAAGGTTACTTCTGGGGATTTTGTCCCCTTTTTCGTCTTCAATGTCGCGTCGTAAGCTATGCCGCCCAACATAGGCAGAGTCATCATTTGTAAAGACTATTTCATAATCCCACGGAAAGGGGTTTTTCCCTCCCACTCTGGGACTAATAATAATGGGTGCATCGCCGGTTAGCCATCCGGAGTTTTCATAATCGTATTCAGCAAACTCAACAACGGTGTTTACATTTAAACGTAACCCGT
This sequence comes from Calditrichota bacterium, assembly GCA_024277115.1. Classification (GTDB taxonomy): domain Bacteria; phylum Calditrichota; class Calditrichia; order Calditrichales; family J004; genus JABFGF01. The sequence continues at coordinate 5,605 of JAJRVW010000144.1, read as the reverse complement.
CAAAAACATCAGTACTAAACTCATTATTTGGGTTAAGGCGGGTATAGCGAAGTGTATCGATCGTTCCTTGTTCCACTTCCACTATTTCCTGTACGTTATTAAAGGCAAATTTTTCGGGTGTTTCGCTATATACAAGTTTATTGCTGGCAGTAACATCGTATACAAAAAGGCTGTTTGGCGTATAAACAAGATAATTACCCGCATATAAAAACTCACCGGTTGATGGATTGGTTGGTATATCCAGCGTATCTATCCCAAACTTCACTTTATATGTGTGGTTATATTGTAAAGCGTTGCCTGCCAGTATTTCGGGCTTAACAGAACCCACACTTATTTGATAGGAGTCTGCCTCTTCGATGGAAGGCGGCGTATAACCTAAAGCCGGTGGGCGCGGAACAACGACCGCAACATTAGGCCCAACAGAGCGTATGGTTTCCTGTTCATCCAAATATATGATAATAGTGTTTTCCGAAGGGGCGATTCCCGGCCCTATATCCGGCGCCCCGAAATCGTAAGCTACCAATGCGTAATAATATGTACGGCCATTGCTCACTGTGCTGTCAATAAAATGATGGACAATGCCAGTATCAAAACCAAGGTTAAAGCTGCTTCCATTTACAAGGCCGAAATCTGTAAACCCCCTGATTCCATCTTTTAAGTCACATTGGAAAATAGGTTTTTTTACGAAAGGCGTTCCAAAACCATCGGTAATAACCTCAGCATCCGAAAACCGTTTATCCGTAGCTCGGTAAAGTTTATATCCCTCAAAATCGTTGATATTGCCAACAAAGGGGTCACGCGTTTTTGTATCGGCTATATCATCCCAGGTTAAAATGACACGCCCATCACCAGGGGTTGCCGTAAGTGTAGGCATTAACGGCGGTTTGGCGAAGCGGTAATCCGATTCATAAATTACCTGGACGATACGTTTTTGCTCAAACAAGGCCGGCGCTTTATGTTCTGCAGATTGTAATCCGGCAAGGTCATCATAGGCATGTAGCTCGGACATGGAAATCCGTTCCTCCCTTCCCCGAAACAGAGGGAAAGGCCCTGAAGCAAATGTTTCGATGAGATTAGAAATATTTCCCAGAAAGGCGAGCGTAGAATCTTGTCCAATCAATTCCCACATAGATTCGTCACCACGGAACCAACGATAACTAAACGAGTGGCTTGGTACAGGGAAAAGCCTGAAAGAGGTAAGGCCAACCATATCGGATTCGCTCACATCAGTCGTTGCAAAATTGGGTTCGCTGCCAACCCCAGGTATATAATCCGGCCGATGGTTTCCTTCAGTGCCGTCAGCATCCGGCCCATCATAATTCAGCTCGAAGGGGCCAATACCATCTACACCAACATCGTCATTGGGGGTTTCTCCGCTTTCACTTATCCAGTCGCCACTTGCCGGGTCATAAAAGGCATACGCATTGTTATTGTTCAGGTCAACCCCATCCATCCAGTCCTGGTCTTCATCGGCATCCCAATGATCTTTTAAATCTTCAAACTTAAGATTGTAAGCTGTTAAGAATTTTTCAATATCCTGGATACCATCGGTGGGCCCAACAAATGCCGTAGCCTGGTTGTCCCTTTGTTCATCCTCAAGACCGTCATCATCATTATCTTTTTAGTCGTAGGGGATTCCGGGGCTTTCAAGATAAGCAAACCCCATAGTGCCCGTATTGCCACCTGCACGGCCAATTCCATCGCTATCCCAGGAATATGCCATATCAAGCTGGCGATCGAAAAAACCCACCTCGTCATCCGATTCGCCACCGATTCCATTATCCACCCAATATCCAAAAGCGACTTTAGGCAAATCATAATCAGAAACATTGGCAATGCTGTACTCCCAAAAAATGGCATCGCGCGCCTGCGGGTTGTTCCATTGAAAGCCGCGCTGGGAAACACGGATACCTATTCCGCCCCATGGCAAGCCTGGCTGCAGGGTATTCTCTTCATCGATAAAACGGCCCGGCCTCGGAAAATATTTAACCTTGTCTTCGAAACCCAAATATTCCTGGTCCTGGGCATCATTGGCTACAAAATAAGTTTCCTGATCGGCATAAATAACACCCCGTCCAAAACGGCCGTTCCACTCACCGGGCCATTTTGTAGACGTTCCACTGGCCGGCCAACTATCGGGCCAGCTTTCTTTAATATTGCTCATGGCTGGATATTCATTACTTTCATTAAAATAGCCGAAAACCGGATAAATGCCCCATTCAATCGCCCCTGTCGGGTCTGTGTCCATTTCTTCCCGATAGCTGGTTTGTAAAAAATATAATGTATCCAGGTCTGTTTGCGATTCTATTTCCAGGGGATTTGTAACGGGTATATGCACGATAGAATCGTTGCCATTCATATCTTTATATACAACCGTATCAATAAAAACCTGCGCGCCAATCAGAAGGCCGATTCCATCCAGCATACGTTGTCCATCATTATTATTGGGCCAGCGAGACCATAGGGGAGGGCCAACGCCGTTTACCCATTTAGCCAACTCTGTCGTATTCTGAAAATAGAGGAAGACCCTGTTGCCGGTCATATATCCTTCTCGCTCGGCGGCCTTATCGCCTGCCGGGTCATCGGGCCCTTCGTAGGTTTTACCTTGCGCAAAAAGAAATGTATGCGTGGCAAAAAGGAATATTAAAAATTTTAAAAACCATTTCATTGTTTGTTCCCCGGGAGTCTTAAAATATGAGGCCAAGACCTATTTTTACATATCGTGGCGATTCATATTGTGATGGATTTTTAAATTGGTCAAAATAATCATTAAAGTCTTTGCGATGTGCATTTTGGGCCGCTTCGTCCGGAATGATTGTATTTGCACGACCCGTTGAGCTATAAACCCATGTTTCGTTTAACCCGTCGAGCAGGTTATAAATACTCAAGTTCAGTTGCAGGGCAATATCATCATAAAGCCGCCATTTATAATAACTGTTTAGATCAACACTGACACGGGATGGACGGTAATCATTATTAGGCGGAAGATTGATGTTTACCAAGGGATTAAGGCTTATCGGCGCCCATGTATAGGGCGAGCCGGAATTATAATAACCTGTAAATGTAGCGCCCCAGTTACCGGAATAGTATCCTGCGGTGGCATTTAGTGTATGCCGCTGGTCCCAGCTCATCACAATCAACCGGTTTACCGGATCGATATTGCTACCGGCGCGGCTATAATTTTGGGAAGGGTTGTCTGAATTTCCGCGGGTATACATAAGTGTATAATTTAAAAAAGCCGTAAGGCCGTTTTTACTATAATCTAGCTTAATCTCCAGGCCTTTTGTATTGCCATAATCTTTGTTGGTGAACAGGCCATACTCCACCTGGTTATAAGTCGTTACAACTTTTGTGCTCAATAAATCAAAGATATCACGATAAAACAGGGCAACTTCCAACCCAAACCCATCAGAGAGCTCCTGCCATAAACCAATTTCGTATTGAATTGTTTTTTGTGCCTTTAGCTGGGCATTGCCCATTGTTGTCTCATAATCATTGGGCGAAAGGAAAAACGAGTTGTTTTGATAGAGGGCGTACATGGGTGGCATTTGAAAAAAATGGCCATAACTAAAACGTAATACGGCCTTATTGCCAAGCTGATAAGCAAGGCCAAACCGGGGGCTAATTTGGATTTTTTCATCAGCTTTGGCATATTCTGTTGTTGAAAGCTGCGGGTTATTATCCGGGTTACGCCGATCGGTGGGATAAACGGTTTGCGGGTTAAAATAATCCATACGCAGCCCAAAATTGATAACAATCTCTTCAGCTTCCATTTTATCTTGCACGTAAGCGGAAAATTCATACGGTTCTACGCTATAAATATCCGAATAAATAGATTGGTTGTCCGGTACATAGGGTGTGTAGTTTAAAAACTCAACTTCACCACGCTCATTTATTATAAAATCACTTTCTTCAGGCAAGCCAAAAAATGTATTCCGGATTGATGTATTACTATTTTCTATACTATGTTGTGTATAGAGTAAACCACTTTTTATACTATGGACTTTGTTCAACTGCCAGGTAAGGTCTATCTTAGCGTTATAATCTACCGAATTACGAATATTATGATCCTTAATTTGCCCGCCTGTTACAAATCCTATCTGCTCTGTTCCACGCAGATAACCATCATGCACATATTTTTTACTTAATGGGTTTTTAAAAAGATAATAAGAACCTGTATTGTCAATTCGTGATAGATTGACCTGATAGAAGGCATTTGTACTTATGCTATGGCTCAATTGTAACGAGAACATATCCGTTTTCCGGTACGTTGTTGGCACGCCATTAGGGTTGTATTTAAAAGCATGATTGTAATTATTCCACTGGTCATCGTTTCGTGTATATAACAACGATGTTTTAATCGCGTCTGTTAGTTTGTATGTCAGTTTGCCAAGAAAAGAAAAGTTGAGGGCATTGTTCATTGGGGTAAACTTATTATTTCCATTGTTCTCCACATGCCAAAGCACCGGGTCTGCATCTATATAGTCGCTATAATCATCCACCTTAAAACGTTGTATTCCATTAAGATGGTTTTTACGATCCTGAAAACGGGTATTCATAAAAAAAGTAAGCTTATCGCGGATTATAGGCCCGCTTAACGCAGCTGTAAAATCTTTATTTCGCAGAAGATCAATATTCTGTAACCCAATAAATTTATCCGTATTTTGGGTTAGATAAGTCCCGGAAAAAACAGTAACGCTACCCTCAAATTGGTTCCCACCCGATTTAGTTACCGCATTGACAACGCCGCTCATGGCACGCCCATATTCTGCATTAAATGTGCCTGTTACCACCTCGAGGTCTTCTATCGATTCCTTCTCCAGCTCAACTGTTTTTCCTTCGCCGGAAAAAGATTCGTCTACCTGCAAGCCATCTACCATATAGGTAACTTCATTACTGCGCCCACCACGAAAGTGCCCGTTTACAACACCCGCTTGCATGGCCACGACTGCCCCAACTGTTTCAACGGGCAGGGTTTCCATCTGTTTAGAAGATATGGTGCGCATTGAGCTGGTTTGGTCTTTTTTAGTAGCAATTTTATCTGCCTGGACCACAATAACCTCGCCTTCCAATATGGCCATTTCCAAATTGGCTTCCACATAAGCTGTCCGGTTTACTGAAACTCTCAGGTTTTCGATTTGAAATTTTTTATATCCAATCATTTCGATTGTAATGGTATAGGTACCCGGTGCAACATTAATGATAAAAAACGATCCATCCAGTGCAACCGATGCGCCCAGGGCTGTTCCCTCTACCTGAACATTGGCACCTGCTAAGGCCTCGCCAGACACAGCATCAAAAACAGTTCCGGCAATTTTACCAGTGGTTTGGCCAAACAAATTTTGTACAAGCAAAAAAACGACAACACTTAAAAACACATTTATCTTAACAACGATATTCATACAAAATCCCTTAAAAGGACAAAAATATTAAACAATTTTCTTAAAAATTAAACCCTGTCCTAAATACGATATAAACGATTTTTAAAACAGAACAGGGTAAAATTAACAGCTTTAAACCTTTGGGAAAAACAAATTACCAAATATCCCTTACAATCGCGCTCCCAAAACCAGCTTGGGAGCGAGATAGAGGAATAGCACTACTT
>JAJRVW010000143.1 GCA_024277115.1 Calditrichota bacterium | reverse complement strand
TGGATATGGAAATACTAAAAAATAAAACTGAACCGTGGGTCAAACTGGCGCGAGCGGTTTAAGTTCTGATTCCGCTACGCTTCATCAGAACTTAAACCGCTGGAAGAACAAAGTACACAACATTTAGGACTTGACTCCATATAACAAAATTTCGAACAAATAAAACCTTATATAGAATTCCTTTATGGCTTTAATTATTTATTCACAAGAACAACAGTTACTGATATTGAATATGACGACATCGTTGAAAACATTGCCAGTGATACACAGTTTGATGATGTTGCGTTAAGCTATGGGATTACAGGGGGAGTAATGTTTAAGCTCTATACCTTCCCAAAAACAAAGGACTGTAAAACTGCTCCCACGATATTCCTTGACTTGAAGGTACAATATATGCTAGGTGAAGAAGCAGGGTATTTGAAAGAAGGCGACTTAAAACGCGGAATGAATGATGAGATTCTCTATACAGAAAATCGCTCTAAAACTGATTTTATCACTTATCAAGTTGGTTTTGTTTTTCAATTATGAGCACTTTAAAAAATTAGAAACTGTCATTCCGTCCCGACGAGGAGACTGTTATAAAAGGATTTTCTAACCACTAAGAACAAAGATCACGGAGAAAAAATGAAAGCAATTGTATATAAAAAATATGGTGCCCCGGAGGTTTTAAAACTTGTAGAAGTTGAAAAACCCACTGTAGGAGAAAATGATATCTTGGTAAAAATAGCTGCAACAACCGTCACGGCAACAGAGTGTACATTTAGAAAAGGTGAACCCTACTTTTCCAGATTGTTTACAGGACTCATCAGACCCAAAATCACTACTCTCGGAGAAGAGCTGGCAGGAGAAGTGGAAGCTGTTGGACAAAATGTAAAATCATTTAAAACGGGTGACAAGGTATTTGGTACGGCGGGGCCGGAGTTTGGCGCAAATGCCGAATATTTATGTGTCCCCAAGGATGGTATTCTGGCTTTAAAACCAACAAATATAACCTTTGATGAAGCGGCTTCAAGTGTAGATGGTTTTCTCACCGCACTTCCCTTTCTTCGAGATAAAGGTAATCTAAATAAAGGACAAAAAGTCCTCATCTATGGGGCATCAGGGAGTATTGGGTCCGCCGCAGTACAGATTGCCCATTATTACGGGGCAGAGGTTACGGGTGTTTGTAGTACTACGAACGTGGAAATGGTAAAAGCGCTTGGCGCCAAAAATGTAATTGATTACACTAAAGGGGATTTTACAAAAAAGGGGGAAATGTATGACATCATCTTTGATACTGTTGGCAAAACCACATTTTCGCATTGTAAAAGAATACTTAAGCCAAAAGGAGTTTTTCTGGAGGCCGGTATTGGAGTGGGCATCTTCCGACATGTATTGTGGACCTCTTTTTTTAATGGAAAAAAAGCAAAGATTGCCGCAACGGGTTTAAGGCCACCGAGTGAAAGGATCAAAGACCTTTTCTTTCTGAAAAACCTTTTTGAAACAGAAAAGATAAAACCAGTCATTGATAAAATCTATCCAATGGATCAAATCGTTGAAGCACATCGCTATGTAGATAAAGGGCATAAAAAAGGCAACATAGTTATAACACTAAGACCAAAAATTAGGGAACAAAAATGACACCTATTTCAAAACAATCCACACCGCTCGTTTATGCAAGAACCGCAGGGCTCCTATATTTAATTATGATTCCATTGAGCATATTTGGTGTCTTATATGTGCCCTCTACTCTTTTTATACCGGGGAGATGCCGCTGCAACAACAAATAATATTATGGCCTCCCAGTTACTTTTCCGGATGAGTATTTTAAGTGCCCTGCTACCCAGCTGGACTTTCTATTGCTGGTACTCGTTTTTTACAAACTGTTTAAACCGGTAAATAAAAACCTGGCTTTTAATTAAAGGTGTAAGTGTTGAAAAGTAAAAAACACATCACAAAATCCTTTTTAAAATCAAACAAAGAAAGGTTCGTCTGGATATAACACCAGCATCTGAAAAGATACAAAGACCCATGCTTTAAGTAGAGGAGATTTTTGACGAAAAACAAAAAATGTTGGTGTTTCTAATTGCCTTTGAGTTTTAAATGTTTAAATTCTGCCTTTTGGCAATAGACTTTAAAAAAGGATTTTAAATGAAAAATATACTTGTCTTAGGCGCTGGTAAAAGCACGCCTTATTTGATCCATTACTTACTCGAAAACGCTGAAAATTATGACTGGTTTGTAACAGTGGCCGATCGTGACTTAAACGCTGCACAGGAAAGCATAAAAGGCCATCCACGTGGAGTTGCTATTTTATTTGATATTAACGACCAGGAAATGCGTACCTCACAAATTTCAAAAAGTGATATCGTTTTAAATATGCTCTCGCCCATGTTTCAGCACCAGGTTGCCCTTACCTGCGTGCAATATGGCAAACATATGATCTCTGTTTCGTACGAAGACGCGCGTATCCGTGATATTGAAAAAGATGCACAGCGCAAAGGAATTTTAATCCTAACAGAAATGGGACTTGATCCCGGCATAGACCACATGGCCGCAGCCTCAATGATCGAAGATATTCGTAACCGGGGCGGCGTTGTTACCAGTTTCGAATCCTACGGTGGCGGGCTACCGGCGCTGGATTCTCTTATCAACCCCTTAAAATATGTAATTAGCTGGAACCCCAGGAATGTTGTAATGGCCGGGGAAAGCGGCGCCCAGTATTATAAAAATAATAAAATAAAAATAATCCCACACCACTATGTGTTTCAGCATTCATGGCCCATGGAAATTGATGGGCTCGGACAAATGGAAGCGTATCCAAACCGGGATTCGCTTAATTATAAAAGTTTATACGGTTTTGAAAATGCCGAAACTGTTATCCGTGGCACTTTGCGCTACCCTGGCTGGAGCGAGACCTGGTTTCAGATTGTCCGGCTTGGATTGCCAAATGAGCAGCAACGTATACCCGATCTAAAAAATAAATCCTGGTCAGATTTAACCGAGATGTTTTTACCTTTAAACTCCATCGGACCGGATATTACCCAACGTGTCGCAAATTTCTTAAACATCAGCCCAACAGGCCAGATTATGCAAAACCTACAGTGGCTGGGCCTTTTCTCCGATGAAAAAATCGGGGTAAATGTTTCCACCGCGGCCGAAGCGATGACCCATCTATTGGGCAAGAAGCTCGAGCTTACTGATGATGCACGTGACATGGTCGTTTTAGTCCACCGCATGCATGTTAAATATCCCAAAACTCAAAAGGGTGACGAGGAATATAACGCAACGATGATTTATAATGGCGAGAGAGGTGGTTTTACCGCCATGGCAAAATCCGTTGGCCTGCCTGCCGGAATTGTTGCCAAACTGCTCCTGACAGACCAACTGCCTTTAACCGGTTGCCACATACCAATGCACCCGGCCATTTATCGCCCGGTTTTAAAAGAACTGGCCGAGTTTGGGCTGGAGTTTTCAGAGAAGGTTGTTCCGAAGAAGTAATTTTTTAATTACGTATTTTGGTCCTATATAAAAAATTGACAACCATATGTGGGTGTACTAAATTATGTACATGTTTGATGGTTGAATCTAAGGTGACATAAATGAATACACTCACAGCAACAAACGCACGGGTAAATTTATTTAAACTTTTAAAGCAAACGATTAGAGGGCATTTACACACGCGGATTTCTTCAAAGGAGGGCAATGCGATCTTGATATCTGAGGAAGATTATGAAAGCCTTCTGGAAACCGCTGAGTTATTGTCAATCTCCGGCTTTAAGGAATCCATTTTAGAGGCAGATAAAGAAATAAAAAATGGGGATGTCGTCTCAATGGATGAGGCCTTTAATTAAAAATGGCCTTATATGATATTAAAATCACCAGGCTTGCCGTTAAAGATATAAAACACCTTTCCCCAAAACTAAAAAACAAACTAAAAAATATTCTTACCGAACTCATTTGTGAAAACCCATATATAGGCAAAGCCCTTGTTGGTGAGTTAAAGGGGAATTACTCATATCGTCTTACATTGAAAGATCGAATAATCTATAGTGTTGATGAGAACAAAAAGATTGTCTATATAAAAAGGGCACGCACACATTATGGTGATTAATGCAATCCCCTACCACCTAAAATCTAAAACATTGATGACATATTCGTAACTGTCTGCTCTTCTTAAGGCAGAGAATCCCGGAACACCAAGCTCAAAATGATTTTGACTATAGTTTAGAATAGAAGTCTTAAATTTACGCTTTTTATATGTGCGCGTATAATTAAAACCAAGCACGGCTCCCAGCGTCATTCCTGGAACCACAAACCTGTAAATAACATCATCACGGGTTAAAGCCAAATCGGTTCCGCCAATTAAACCAAACGCAATGCCCGATACCATGGCCGTACCGACCGTTGCAAAAAGACTACCTGTCTCCCGGCCTAAATTTCCAATCAAATAAACCCCGCCACTTACACCACCAATAATACCAAATAACCTGAACGGCTGTACAAAAAGATCACCAATACCATCCTTTTTATTATTTAAAGAGATTGCCACGACATAGCCCAAACCCAGTCCAACAAAGGCCTCACCTGTTATTCTATCCCAATCAAGCCGCGGCTTTTTTCTTTTAAAACTAAGCTGGAACTTGTTTGAGGAAAAAGAATAATTGGAAGAATAGTTAAATTTATGGGGAGAAGATAAAGCACCAATTCTATTTTGCGCAAAGCAGGTTGTTGTAAATAATAGGATTAGAATTGTAACAAAATTTTTCATTGGTACCTCTCTTTAATGAAAGGGAATTGAAAGATTTAAATACAAGTGCTCTTTGAAAACAAATTACATTAAAACGGACATTCCGGGTTTATAAAATCCGGAATGTCTAAAAAACTAATTATTGAAACACGATCATTCCCTATAAATATTTTTTTAAATACTCAAAATCCGGGGTCAACTTTCCCTGGTGTGCAATCATCGCCCGTTTAAAAGGCACAGGCATTTCCAGTTTTTCAAAAGGAACTGTAAAATCCACATTGGCCAGGTCCGGCACAAAAGGCATAAGCGCATCGCCAAAAAACTGGGTAGCTTCGCCCGGCAACTCGCTGGGCAGCTTATCAACGGCTAAAATCACCGGCCCGTTCCCTTCAATCCCGTCTGTAATAGTTTGTTTAAAAGCATCAAAAACATAAGTCGGGTTATCAGAAGCAGTAGATTTTAAATTGCATTCGATCGATCCTTCCACATCACAGGTTATATCGGCAATGATGCGCAGATTGGGCTGCTTATCGGCCTCAAATAAATCTTTAATATTTTGTTTTGTTACCAGTTTTGGATATTGTGTGTCCCAGAAAATACCGTTTATCAAAACAGTCAGGTCGGGAATATAGCCCTCAAAATCAGCTTCATATTTTTCAGGATTGGTAAAATAATCTTGCCAGTCAAAGGTATCATTTTCGTTGACTGGTTTTACAAAGTTATCACAATCGATCACAACTTTATAAAGGGTATTTAAATTAAAACTTTGGGCTTTTTGCAAAGCCCGGAATTCTGGCGGGGTAACTTCTTTGACAGGCAAAATATCTACAATTTCCTGTGCCCCTTTGGAAACCGTCCCATTTCCGGAAATGGCAATCACCCAAGGTTTTCCTGTATTGGGCAGGCCGCTTTCTTTTATTTTTTCACCGACTTGTTTCAGGGCTGCCTTGGCTTCATCCAGAGAACCGTATTTATTGGCCTGCTTCATAATTTGAAACGGATTATCGGTGCCCTCCCATTTTAGGCGTTGGCCCAAAAGCCAGATAGAATTTATCGCACCCGCCAAACCGGCATAAGGCCCAAAAAATATAAGGCGGCGCCCGGATTCATCGGTAACTTTTTCATAATCCATTAAGGTAACGTTTTTATCCAAAACGGCTTGCAGCAAAGGCATATTATAGGATTGCCCTTTAATAGTATGCGAGAAAAATACTGTTGCCTGCCCTTGAGGCAAATCGTCGATCGGCGTTTCTTTAACCCCAAAAATTACATTGGCCTCTGTCAGATCATCAGAAACCTTAACACCGCTGGCCACATACTGTTCTTCTTTTAAATGGCGGTTTCCCCATGGCTCCAGAATTACTTTTAAACCCCTTTTCAAGATTAATTCCGATACATGCTTTGGCGAAAGCGGTGACCTCTTTTCGGTTAGTTCTATATTTTCTTTGCGGATGGCGATTGTGTTTAGCATTTACAAATCCTTTATTTTAACTAGTAGGAGCGCATTCCAAGCGCGGTTGGTCCAATTTTTCAGATATAACTATTTTAAACATTGTTTTAGTTTTTCGATTAATAATAACTTAAGCTTTTCATTAATTCAAAAAGGCCTCCTAAAGTGTCATTTAAGTTGCCCTTTGACTAAGAACCTTATTCTCCAGCTGGCGACCACAGTACAATCACGGGTAAATTCCTCTCTCAAAACATCGACCCAAGAACTATGGGAGGCGAAGGTTATTTTAAAAACATGAACTAAAATATATATATTTTACAATCTCGGAGACAAGCCGGAATAAATTATATAGATTCTAAATTTAGCATCTTATAAATTGTTTATCAATAGATGAATTCCCTACCTTGTGCAGGATGATTAAATAATGGAGATAAAACTGTGCTAAAAATTTATATTTTATTAATCCTCTTAAGTGTTTCTTTTATTGACGCGCAAAACTTAGAAAGCGTTTCGCCGGAAAAAGTGGGCATGGATTCCAAACAACTCCTCCAGGCCGATGATGCCATTAATCTTGCCATAACCCAAAAAGAGATCCCCGGTGCGGTGCTTCTCGTCCTTAAAGATAATAAAATTGTGTATAAAAAAGCTTATGGAAGCCGTCAGCTTATCCCACAAAAACTGCAAATGACCAGCGAGACAATCTTTGATATGGCCTCGCTTACCAAACCTGTTGTTGCCGCAACTTTGTTGATGATTTTATTGGAACAAGGCAAGCTACGCATGCTTGATAAGGTTTCACACTACTTTCCGGGTTATATCCCTTGGAAGGATTCGCTTACCGGAAAAAAAACGGACATCCGCATCATCCATTGATTGACACATACATCGGGCTTACCGGCTTACGCCCACCCGGATATGCTGCAAGAAAAATATGGCAAGCACGAAAAAGAGACTCTGTTTGCGCACATCGAAAAAGTAAAGCGTTTTGCCAAACCCGGTACGGATTATAAATACAGCGGCCTCAATTTTATTACCATCCAGCGTATTATAGAAAAAGTTTCCGGCCAACCGTTAAATGAATTTGCACACGATCATATCTTCAAACCTCTCAAGATGGAAAACACAGGCTACATCCTCTCAGACAACCAATTAAAAAATTGTGCTGCAACCGAGGTTTTACCCGAAGGCGTGTTAATCGGCAAAGTACACGATCCCATGGCACGTCTGGTAATGAAAGGCCTCTCGGCCAATGCCGGACTGTTCTCCACAGCAGACGATATGGCCATTTATGCGGCGATGCTTTTAAATGGTGGGAGCTGGAACGGGGTTAAAATATTAAGCCCGCTCGGGGTAAAAGCTTTTTCATCCATCCCACAAGGATATAAAAAATTTGGCCGTAGCCTTGGCTGGGATTTAAACTCGGCTTATGCATCCAATCAGGGCGACTTATTAAGTGAAGATACTTTTGGCCACACTGGCTATACCGGTACATCCATGGTGATTGACCCACAAAATAACCTGGCAATAATTTTACTTACAAACCGGGTTCATCCCAACGACAAAGGCGCGGTTATTAGGCTAAGAAGCATTGTGGCCAATATTGTAGCAGCGGCTTTGAGGTAAGTACACCTCAACACAAAAACCACCATATCTGTTATTCTGAACCGTTCTTTGGTTAAGAATCCCATCTTGCAAGGTTTGATAGTCGCTCGATGCTTGCGCGCGTTGGAAACGGCTGCCATCGCTTGGAGCGATGGAATCCATACTTTCCAGGGTCGAAAGACCTACCAGGTTTTAGAAACCAGGAAGGTCTCTTCTTCGCTTTCGCGGGTGGGATGCTTCGGAAAAGCATCTCAGCATGGCAGGAGGGCGATGAAGTCCGTATTGAAACTTTCCTAATTTTAATTTTTGATCAAAACCTATTTTCTTTATCTTTACACCTTTTATTTTCTCACTTTTTAAACCCAACACATCATTTTACATGGAGGGCGCATTATGTCCGCTACGGCAGAAAAAGCAATTGTTCGCCGCGGGGCTTACCCCGAACTTACGCCAACAGCTCTAATCGTCGGTTATGGCCTCGGTATTTTAATCGCACTAAGTATAGGCTATGCCTCACTAATTCTTGGTTTTTCAATCGAAGGTTCCGAACTGGCCGCGATTTTAGGTTTTGGTATTCTGCGCGGTTTAATGGGACGTAGTAGTATCGTTGAAAATAATATCAACCAAACAATTGCCAGCGCTGTAAATGGCGCTTCTGCCGGGATGATGTTTTCCGTACCGGCTTTATTTATTTTAGGCCAAACTGATTTTAGCGCCGTGATCATGGTTTTTGCAACCATTGCAGGTGGTATTCTCGGCATTGCTTTCATCATTCCCCTTCGCAAACAAATGATCGATTTTGAACGGCTCACTTATCCCGGCGGGGTTGCCGTTGCCACAATTTTAAAATCACCGGGCGCAGGTATAAAAAAAGCATACTATCTTTTGGGCGGAGCGGCTTTGAGCGCCATCGTCCATTTTATCAGCAAATCAATGGGGGTGGAGGATTTTAACCTTGGTGCCATAATTGGTATGCCGGAATATATGAATGGCATTTGGTATGTTTCACTTTTAACCTTTGGTGCGGCTTATATCGCCGGTAAAGGCGGGCTCTTTTTTATTGTCGGCGGCTTTGTCTCATATTGGATTTTAGCCCCGATTATGGCATCGACAGGTATTTTACCCACACCGGATATTTTAGCTGCCGCAGGACAGGATATGCCGGATTATCTTCGTTTAGAACTTTTCCGCCCTGTGGGGATTGGCATGCTGATCGGTGGCGCATTGATGGGTATTGTGCTGGCTTTGCCATTAATCCTTAGCGCGATAAGAAGTATGCAACAATCAGGCAAACTAAAAACAGGCGCATCCTTAGATGAGATGCCCATTAAACTTTTATATATAGCTGTTATAGGCGCCGCAATCCTGTTATTTGTGATTGCCCTCTATTCGACATCGGAGATGGGTTGGTTCCGCGGTTTGATGATGGCCCTGCTTGGCACACTTTGGATTTGGGTGGCCGGTGTTATTTTATCCGAATGTATCGGCCGGACAAATTGGTCTCCGTTAAGCGGGATGACCCTGATCGCCGTAACTATTTTAATAATTATTGCCTCCGGGATGAGCGACAGCGCGGCTATAATTTCATCACTCTTGGTCGGGGCGGCAGCTTGTGTGGCCATGAGCCAGGCAACCGATTTAATGATGGACCTAAAAACCGGATATCTTGTCGGCGCCTCTCCAAAGAAACAACAAATTGCACAGTTCTCCGCAGCATGGCTTGGCCCGATTGTAGTAATGGCTCTAATCTTTGTTTTGCACAATGCCTACGGTTTGGGCAGTGAGCGTTTACCGGCCCCACAAGGCCAGGCGCTTGCCAGCATGATCCAGGGAATCTTAGGTGGCGACGTCCCTGTACAAAAATATATTGCCGGTGCCGGTCTTGGCGCTATGCTCAGCGCTACGGGAGTTGGTGGATTGGGTGTATTGGTTGGTTTGGGATTTTACTTACCGTTTAATATTGTGCTTACTTACAGCCTGGGCACTCTGTTTCGCTTTTTTACAGATTGGAAAATGGGCAAAGAATGGAGCGAGCAAATGGGTATCCCGGCCGCTGCCGGTTTAATTGTTGGTGAAGCTTTGGTCGGTGTGGGCTTCGCTATTTATTTTATCATTCAGGGTATGGCATAGGAGAAAACATGAAAAACGCAGGTTATCTATTTATCACAATCGGCTTTATTGCCGCCTCTTATGTCACGGTTATGCATATTTATGAGGTAAACTGGACATATTTTATCGCAAGTGTCACACTAAGTGTCGTGGGTATTTTTATGGTACGATCCACCCAAAAGCAAGAAACCTTTCACGAGGACACATTGGCCGGGAATATGAAATCTATTGAAGATAGCCTTGAACAAATTGTAAAAGATGTAAAACGTATCCACTCGGAAATTGACGAAGAAAACCCACAAGCTGTTCACGGCAAGATTGATGAAAACCTTCCGGGACACCTGGAAGTTTTTGTAGAATCCCGCAAAACTATCGGCCATGTGCACGGGCTGGAACAATACGCCAATGTAATGAACCATTTTGCAACGGCTGAGCGTTACCTCAACCGGGTTTGGTCTGCTTCGGTGGATGGTTATATCGATGAGATAAACATGTACATCGTAAAAAGCGAAGAACAATTTACACTGGCGTTGCAAACTGTAAAAAACTTAAAATAACCTGAGTTCGATGTAACAGAAAGTTTTAGAAAATGTCATTCTGAAAGAATCTTTTTCTGGAAAACCATATGAAAAGATGCTTACAGCATGACATTAAGGGGCGTTTTCTTTAAAACCTCGAAGAATTAAGTCCCATTTTCTTATGTCGAACTGACGTTAAAATAGTTTAACCTATATTTAGAATTATGAATTTCTCAATTTACCGGGCAACCCAAAACCTTGTTGATTGCCCCGGTGATAATAGCTGGCTGGGCAAACAAGAGAAAGCCGTTTTAGATAATTTGCGGTTTACAAAACGGCGGTCTGATTGGCGGCTGGGGCGTTGGACGGCCAAGCAGGTGATTAAAGGTTTTCTTATTTCAGAGCCCGAAGATATAAGTTTTTCCCAAATTGAAATTCTTGCCGATCCTGACGGTGCTCCAAAAGTTTATCTAAAAAATAAGCCCGCGCCTTTTACTGTTTCCATCAGCCACAGCCATGGTAGGGCATTTTGCGTCCTTGCCCCCTCCAATAAACCCATTGGCTGCGATATAGAATTTATCGAACCCAGGGATGAAAATTTTATCCGTGATTATTTCACTACTGAAGAAATGGCCTGGGTTAAATCCTGCAAGCAAACTTTAAAACCACTTATAAGCAACCTGATCTGGAGCGCTAAAGAAAGCACACTTAAAGTAATTAAACAAGGTTTGCGGATGGATACACGATCTGTACATATTTTTAGATGCGAGACAGGAAATACACAAAACTGGCAGCCGTTGGAAATTGAACTTAACAAATCAAAAAAGTATTTTGGCTGGTGGAAAACGATGGAAGGGTTTATCTTAGCGATAGCTACGGAAGAAGAAAACTTGCGGCCCTAAATATTTTTTACTCCTCAATCTGCGGAAAATCCTTGGCAAATTTATCAATCCACTCTTTTGATGCCTCCAGCCAATCCAGTTCCCGTCCTTTGGCTTTCATCTCTTCGCGGTATTTTTCGATATAACAAATTTGCTCGATCATACGCATACGAAATGCTGTTTTATCATCATTAAAACGTACGCCCACTCTGTGTTTTTTAGCCGACGGTCTGCACCAAACAACGATACAATCTTCCTTAAAGGGATATTTTAAATTGGGGATCTCGATACGCAAATGAGAACCGACAGAGATTTCTGAATCGGAAAAGAACGATAAACCGCCCTTGCTCACATCCTGCATATTTTCTATCTGTGCTTTGTTACCCGCCTGAAGGTTAAAGCGCACAGGCATATTTGCCGCGTGGCGTATAAAAGAACGCATTCGTTTTTCCTCTTCCTTAATAGTAAGGTTAGATTAAACTGGTAAAATGTAAAATAGATTGCCATCGTATTTGTCACAAAATCTCATTTATTTCTTTACAAAATTGAATCGGCTTTGCAAAGAAACAATATTATCTGTTCAAACTTTCTTTTAAGGTTATCCGGGTTAGGATTTTAATAATGCGATTTGTATATTTGGTGGCGTAAACCTGATTCAAACCTAAGACACATTTTTTATCTTAAATCCAGTCAATTAAACGGAGTTTTACGTGGTAAAAGTTTACGGTGTTCCTTCCTGTGATCAAATCAAAAAAACCAAAGCTTTTTTACAAAACAACGCCATTGAGTTTACCTTTGTTAATATCCGGAAAGAGCCGGTTTCCCGTGAAAAATTAGATAAAGTAATTGCGCAACTTGGAATTGATATCGTTTTAAACCGGCGGGGAATGTTGTACAGAAAGCTTGGCCTGAAAGATAAAAACTTAGACGAACAACAATTGGCCGACGAATTATTTAACGAACAAGGTATGATTAAAAGGCCCTTGATCGAAAAAGGAAACTTATTTCATATCGGATATGACGAACACGCTATTTTAAAGTTTATAAAAGGTTAAAGCCATGTTATACGAAATAAAAAATGTCCAGCAGGAAGAAGGCGGCCCTTTTTGCCGATGGTTTGCGGATAGGGAGTTTGACCTTTTTGTTTGGTACAACCCGGACGACACTTTTTACGGGTTTCAGCTTTGCTATCAAAAAGACAAGGACGAAAAGGCGTTGACCTGGAAAGAAAAAAGCGGCTTTGTACATGAAAAAGTTGACCTTGGTTCGCGGGAAAGATCGAACGTAACACCTGTTTTGGTTTCAGATGGCGTTTTCCCCAAAAACAGGGTTGCCGAGATTTTCCAAAAAAAGAGCGAGGAAATCGACCCGGTTATTGCCCAGTTTGTATATAATAAAATATTAGAATTCCGCATTTAAAACAGAAGGTAATTATGGACAAAATGACAGCAATAATTTTAGGTGGAGGCCGTGGAACACGCCTGGACCCTTTAACTAAAGTGCGCTCCAAGCCCGCCGTGCCTATTGGTGGCAAATTCCGATTGATCGACATCCCCCTAAGTAATTGCCTTCATGCCGGTATACGCGACATTTTTATCCTCACACAGTTTAATACCGAGTCCCTTCATCATCATATTTCCAGCACTTATATTTTCGATAATTTTTCACGCGGTGCAATAAGGATTTTAGCGGCACAGCAAACCATGGAAATTTCGGACTGGTACCAGGGAACGGCCGATGCTGTCCGTAAAAACCTTTCTTTTTTTAAGGATGCCGAAGAGAATATTATTATACTTTCGGGCGATCATCTTTACCGTATGGATTATGCCGATTTTTTAAAACACCACGTTGAAAGCAATGCCGATATTTCCATAGCCGTAAAACCTGTTTTTGAACGGGAAGCGCCCGAACTTGGGATTTTAAAGGCCAATAAGGAAGGCTTGATTACCAGCTTCCACGAAAAACCACAAGACAAAGACGTGCTGGATAAACTGAAAATTGCCCCGGAACTTTTTGACGCGGTAAACTTAAATCCCGATGGCCGGACACATATTGCCTCGATGGGTATTTATATTTTTAAAAAAGAGGTGTTGTTCGAGCTTTTACAGAATAATAAAAAGGAAGATTTCGGCAAAGAAATTATCCCGGACAGTATCAAAACTAAGAGGTTGGTTTCATATTTTTTTGATGGATACTGGGAAGACATCGGGACAATCCGTGCCTTTTTTGATGTGCACATGGCGCTAACAACACCCATCCCGGAATTTAATTTTTACGATGAAGAGAAACCGATCTATACCCATCCGCGGTTTTTACCGGCTTCCAAAATAAACAAATGCCAAATCAACCAATCTGTTGTTGCAGAAGGTTGTATTTTATTAGGCTCGATTATTGAAAACTCAATCATCGGAATCCGCTCCTATATCGAAGAAGGGACGCTGGTACAAAAGTCAATTATTATGGGCAGCCAGTTTTACGAAACAATTGAGGAGCATGATCAAAACAGAAAAAACAACAAGCCCAATTTGGGGATTGGAAAAAACTGTGTAATCCGAAATGCCATCATCGATATGAATTGTTCGATTGGAAACAATGTACAAATCATAAACAAAGAGAATCGTACCGAAGCAGAGGAAAGCTTTTACCGTATTCGCGACGGAATTGTAATTATCCCTAAAGGGACTGTAATTGCAGACAATACTATAATCTAGCTAAACAGTAAAACCAGCTTCATTTTTTCTGAGATATATTTATGCGTAGAAAATTTTTATATTTTAAAATATACGATTTAAAGGAACACCCCCTTGAGATCGAGACACTTTCCCTGCTGGAGATTGAAAGCCTGATTGGAAAGGTCGAAGCTGTAGACAATGTTTTTCAATTAAGCAAACAACCCGAAGTAAAACGTGTCCTCGAAAAAGATGTGAACCTGCAAGACGCCTTAACCGACTCTTTACCACGCCGAGGAAGGCATGGATATTTATGGATTGGCGATACGTTGCCCGATGTGGCCCGCGCACTTTCCCGCTTGAGTTACATAAAAGAAATTTTCCTTTTTCAACAACTTTTAGAACCCGAGCCGGAGTTTATCAAACAGAATTTAAAGAACCTTACCTTTATGGAGTTTGATGTAAATTTGTGGCGGGTTTATAAATTTTTGTCCTTCTCGTACTTCCTCAACCGTACACTTTCCATCGGGACACTTAGTAAATCTGAGGGCGAAATTGATACCCATTTTAACACCTTACGCGAAGAGTTAAAACTTACCCCGGAAAAAATCGCGGACAAAGACCCGGCACAGCTACTTTCCTTTATCCAGGAAGATTCAAAAATAAAAAACCTAAACCTGGATCAGCGCAGCCCAAATGACGGCATCTTAAATAACCACTGGTTACGCACACTTATCAATACTTTAAATCCGGAGAATACCGGTACCATTGAAAATCCGTTTTGTGGCAATGGCTCAATTTTGCAGGAAGGCGTTTTGGCCGGTACAAGCATAGACGCTTTTGATATTAATCCCGTAGAAGTGATTATGGCGCAGGCAAACGGCAGCATAAATTCCGTTAATGGCACGGAGTTTAGCCGGCTAACCACGGAATTGCATTCAAAAATAAAAATGCTCATGTCGGCCTCGGCGGCCACGCAAACCGATCTGTTTTTATACAGCGCGGAAGGGCAATTTTTAAGCTTCTGGGAAACAGAGGAAAAACGTTTCAAAACTTTGGGGCTTAACGCACAGCTTGAACATATCCAAAAACAAATTGCAGCAACCCGGTTCTTAATCCAAACCAAGGCCATAACAGACCTTCCCAAAATAAATGCCCTGTTCAATGCGGCGTTAATAAATGTAATTGCCCTCGCGGCCCGTAAAAAAGAGAAACTGGATTTTAATGATTCCTTTTCAAAAATACTGCACATAACATACCTGAAGCTTTATCTTTTAGCTAAACTGCAAAAATTTTATACGGTCCCAACCACTGCATTTTCGGTTGAAAACCGTTGTGTCTTTTCGACCACAGAGCCACAAGCTGATTATCAAGGCGTCATTGCGTTTTTACCACACAGAATAAATCGCAACGGATTTGAAAAAGACCGCTTGATTATTGATTTATTAAACCTGCATGCCAGCCCCAACAAATTGGAACAAACAATTCTTGGCGCCAAACAAATCAGCCCGCAAGAAAGGGAAATTTTACAAAAAGAGATATCCGAACAAGAAGGGTTTTATAGCAGCTTGCCCAAAGAAGGCCGGGAGGTTTTAACACGTTTGGAGTTGATGGGCAAACAGGACGAAGTGCTTCGCTATTATTTATTGTGGAAACAATATTTTGAAATATTTAAGTCATTTTATGATTTAGTTGATAATGGCGCCAAAATTTGCCTGATAGTTGAGAACCCCGTTTTAAAAATCGATAAAACAGCGATCTCTATTAATTCCAGTAAAATACTGGAAAACTGCATCGAAAAGGACGAACGCCTTTTGGTGAACCCGCTAAAATCTTTTAGAAAAGGTATACCTCACGCCAAGCTTATCTATAAAAAGGAATTGTCTGTGCTTTTATATGAGAAAAGCGCATCGTAATCATTTGATAAAATATGTTCCAACCAATCAGAGAAAATATATTAAGCAAAGTCGTTTTATCCGCAGCTGACCTTGAAACTTTTACACATAATTTAGAAGCCCTTACACTAAATAAAGGTGCACTTTTTACACGACAGGACTATAAATCCGACAGACTTGCCTTTGTTAACAAGGGCATCATTATTGGCTCAATGATAAACAACAATGGGGACAGGAAGGTGATTCAAATTGCCACCGAAAACAACTGGACCGCCGACTTGTATGCATTTTTTTCCGGAAAGCCGGCCATGTTTAGCCTCGAAGCCCACGAAGACTGCGAACTCTTAATCCTTACAAAAGAACAGTTTAATTTTTTATGCAACACCATTCCTATGCTCGAGCGTTTTTTTAGGCTTTTGGCCGAGGAGGCGTATGTGTACAGCCAACAACGTATCCTAAATATTTTTAATAAAAAAGCAGAGCAACGCTATTTAGAATTAATCAAAGAACGCCCCGCCATTTTTGAAAGAGTAAAACAACATTATATCGCCTCATATTTAGGAATTGAACCCCAATCTTTAAGCCGGATACGAAAAAACATCAGCACTAAAAACATTTCTTAACATAGGTGCACTTTTTATTAAAAGGGTGGCCCTATCTTTACCAATCAATTTTCTTAATGATTAAAAAAAGGAGTGTTATGTATTATTTTTTCAAGCTTTGGCGAACTGTTTTGTTTGTACTAATCTTTGCTTCACTTTTGTTTTCACAGGAAGGCAATGAGATTTCCTATTCCTGGCCCTCACCCAACCAATGGCAAGGCGGAAATTTTTCGATCCCACCATGGTTTGCCGAAGACCTAAATTACTCCGGGCATGAGGTTCTACATTTTCATCCTGATTATTATAATTTTGGGACCGAGGGGTTCTGGTCATATAATTTTGTTTTGGTTGTAAACGAAACCAAAATCCCCACAACAGAGGAAATTATTGAAGAGACTAAACTTTATTTTGTTGGGCTAGGCAGAACGCTTGGTGACAAAAAAGATAGTATGCTTTCGATCAATTCGATTGATGTTAACAGCACTGGCGATTGGGCCAGTGAAGGGGATAAACGGTTTCAAGAATATACTTTAAAGGCCTATGACTCCTGGGAAACGGGAAAACCGATCGTATTAAATGTCCGGGTAACCACCTGGCTATGTAAAAGCAAAAAACACCGGGTCATAATGTACGCTGTTTCCCCGCAAAATTATGATCATAAACTTTGGCAGCAACTCTTATCCGAGACTAATTCCTTTCGTTGCAAATAAACAGCAAAAATAAGTAGGGCTATTCTACCCCCAAAAGTTAATCATTAAAAATTTCTTTGAGTTTCTTTTGTAGCTCTGGCCCTCTTAAATTTTTTGCAATAATTTTGCCGTTTTTATCAAGTAAAAAATTGGCCGGTATAGCCGAGATATTATACATCTTCGCAATACTGCTATCCCATTGTTTTAACTGCGATGTATTAATCCATTTTATTTTATCGCGTTTTGTGGCCTGCGCCCAAAGTTTTTTATTGGTTTCCAGCGCCACGCCAAAAATTTCAAAACCACTTTTTTGATATGTGTTGTACAAACTAAGATAATTTACATTTTCGGCACGGCAAGGCGGGCACCATGAAGCCCAAAAATCCAAAAGGACAATTTTTCCACGAAAATCGGAGAGCTTGGTTTTTTTACCCGCGATGGACTCTACCTCAAAATCGGGCGCTATCTGGCCGAGGGCAAGTTTTTTAAAACGCTCGATTTTCTGTGAAAATTCTTTTGCTATTTGCAGGTTAGGGCGGTTTTTTAAAAACCAGTCTGCCCGCTCACTTAAATAATCAAGTTCCAGCTCTGGGTTAAAACGGATGGCCATATAAAAAAAAGCGATGGAATTCCCCACATTCTTTTTTGTGAAACCTGTCAATTCCTCTGTATAGGTGACCAGGCTTTGCACTTCTTTTTTAGTCAGACTTTTTATCAGAACGGCATCGCCTTTTTTACGTGCCTCACTAATTTTTTTTCTTATGGGTGTTACCCATTTTTTAAACGACTCTTTTCTAAATTGCTCATATTTAAACAGTAACTCTGCATCTTTTGAGCCCTGTACTTCTATATCAACTTTTCCATTGTCCGCTTTTTTGAGGGAAATATTTATTTTCTGCCCGGGTTCGGCAGCAATATTAATTTTTGTAAGGCCCTTAAAATCCAATTGATAAATCCCGGCTTTTAAGTTTGTTTCCTTTTTAAAAAACCCCTTCTCATCAATTAAAATTGTATCAACAGGCGTTTGGATGTTTTGGCTTATACTGTATTTTTTTACGACGATTTTATTCGAGATCGTGGCGGGTATCACTCGGCCTTTTAGGTCAACCGGGGCCTCGTCAGAAAATAGCGGGCTTGCGAATGATAAAATCAAAAAAAGAAAAAGAACTGTGATTGACATTAAATACTCCGTTTTAATATCTGGTTTGTGTATCAATATTCTGTATTGTCATTTCAAAATAATAATAAAACAGATACGAATTTCTAAAATCTGTTCGTTCACCGATGAATATGTGCCGTTCACCGAAAAAATTATAACTTTTTATCAGATAGGCGTAACTTAGATTAAAATTAATGCGGAGAAGATAATGAAAAACAAAATTGACATTAAAGTATTCTTTGGAATCTCAATCATTGCAGCTGGCATCCTTTTGTTTCTGGATAACCTGGGAATTGGCCCACGGGTAGATGTTTTTGATTTCTGGCCTTTAATCCTTATAGCCATTGGATTAAATCAGCTTGTTCAGCCTCCCAAAGCACAGCAACCAATCTCCGGGGCTATATTTTTATTTCTTGGCGCATATTTTCTGCTTGACAATTTTATTTATATCCCTTTTGATTTAGGCGATTTATGGCCCATTTTTCTGATCCTTGTTGGTTTTTCCATGCTAAAGAACCATGCATGGAATACGCCGGATAATGGTGACGATGGCGACTTTATAAACCTTTCATTTATTTTGGGCGGCGGCGACCATAAATATACATCGCAGACTCTATCGGGTGGAAAGATTACAGCCATTATGGGTGGCGGTAAAATTGACCTGCGACAGGCAAGTTGCTCCGGCGATACACTGGTTATCGATACATTCGCTTTTTGGGGCGGAATTGAAATTGTTGTTCCCTTTCACTGGCAGGTAAACATTCAGGGCAGTCCAATTATGGGTGCCATGGAAAACTTAACAAACTCGCCCACGGGGATTGAGGGAATTGAAATTAATCTCCCGCCAAAAACATTAATTGTAAAAGGATCGGCCATTATGGGCGGCGTTGAGGTAAAGAACTACCACAGATATGCACAGAGGGCGGTGGTCGTTTTAAATAATTTTCCACGACGCCCTTTTATTCATTTAACAAACTAATCCATTTTAAAATGCATCCTTTATTAAAATCATTTAAACAGGTTCTTCTGTTAGAGGTAATATGGGCGCCCATAATTGCGGGTGTAGCATTTGTTCATACTTTTGTGGCAAGCGCCAGTTATCAAGAAGCATTTATCTTGCTTACGTCGGTAATGGTATTGGAAATATTTATTTTTCTGTCCATCTGGTATGTATGTAAATCCACACCCCTCGAGCCGGGAAACCTCGGCCCGTTCCTATTGCGCCATTTGGTTACCTTGATAGTTATGAATACGATTTGGATCCATCTGGCAATGATGTATAGCGAGTTGCTCAACATTATTAATGAGACAACAATCTGGCGGATACAGTTTGATGCAATCATGCCTGTTTTAGTTGTAATAGGCGTCTTTATCTATTTCCTATCCGCATTATTAAGTTACCTGCTTTTGGCTTTGGAACAAGGCCGGAAATCTGAACAGGAAGCTTTGAATAACCAACTCATTGCCAGCCAGGCGGAACTGCGCTTTTTAAAGGCGACCATTCATCCCCATTTTTTATTTAACAGCTTAACAGCATTGAGTACCTTAACACAAACCTCATCGCAAAAAGCCAAAGAAGTTTGTTTACAGCTTGCCGAGTTTTTACGTTACAGCCTTAATTTTAGCAAAAAAGAGTTTGTTACGGTTGCAGATGAAATCGAGCATATTAACAATTATCTTGGCGTTGAAAAAATTCGCTTGGGCGCGCGTTTAAAAACAGTTTTTAAAATTGATGATTCTCTATTGGATGAAAAAATCTTAAGTTTTAGTTTGCAGCCGCTAGTTGAAAATGCCATTAAGCACTGTGTTGAGCTACGCCTGGATGGTGGAACTATTTCCTTAAGTTTAAAAAAGATGGATAATTTTATATTTGCAAGCATCTCAAACCCATTGGCAGAACATAGCGTGGCGCAAAACTCCAACGGGCATGGTTTACCAAATTTAAAAAATCGTATAGAACGCGCATATAACAATGAGGCAAAAATATTAGTGCATAAAGGCGAGGCGGCTTTCTCTGTAAAACTTTATTTACCTTTTATAACATCCGTAGTTTCCAATGAATCCTGAGCAAAAAATTAAAGCTATTATTATCGATGATGAACAGCTTGCGCGTGAAGGGCTGGAAATTGCTTTAAAGGCGTTTGACACAATAGATGTAATTGCCCATTGCCCAAACGGTTTTGAAGCTATTAAACAGATCCGACAACTTAACCCGGATATAATTTTTCTTGATATTCAAATGCCCCATATCAACGGGTTTGAAATGCTGGAGCTTTTAGGCGAAGATGTGCCTGCTACAATTTTTGTAACGGCCTTTGACGAATTCGCCATAAAAGCTTTCGATTCCAATGCGTTGGATTATCTGTTAAAACCTGTTAATCCAAAACGGCTTGAAAAAGCTATCTTAAAACTTCAGGATAAATTAAAACAAACAAAGAAATCGCTTCAAAATGTTATAAATTTGGATAAACAACGCCGTAAAAATATTAGCCGGGTTTTAGTAAGAGATGGCGGCACGGTGCATATAATCCCTGTTTCTGACATTCTTTGGCTTGAAGCGCAAAACGATTATGTTGCCATTAAAACCGACAAAAATGTGTTTCTAAAATTAGAACTGCTTGGTCAATTGGAACAACAATTAGAACCCGAAAAATTTAAACGGATACACCGTTCCTATATTGTCAATTTGGACTATTTACAACAAGTCGAAAATAATCAGTTTGCCATTTTAAAAAATGGGGCACGCCTGCCAATAAGCCGTTCTGGGTATACACGATTATTTAAAGATTAATTTTTCAATATTTGGTTTGATTTTGCTAACTTTGCGTTGTTATGGAAAAAACAAAACTTAGAACACATTTGCCTCTTCTTATTGCTGCCATTATTTTCTCCCTGGCCACCTTTGGAGCGTTTTACAATCAAAATTATTGGTGGGGCCTGTTAAACCTGTTTATGGTCATTGCCAACCTTGCCGCAATAAAATATTTTCAAAAATATCCTGAATTAACCACTGTTTTTCTTGGGATTCTTAATGCCATTGTCGCCTTCATTACTGCATGGATTTTTATTGAAGCTGGTAAAGAGTATATTCAATTTACATGGATTCTAACAGGCGTTATTTATCTTTTTGTTTCCTTCCGCCTGCTAAATTTAGCGCAACAAAAATACTTATAAGCTTTATCCGCTTAAAATCCTCTCTAAGCGTTTACTTATTTTGAGGGCTTTAGCCCTTTATATTTAACCGTCTATTTTTTATCTTATGTATGTTTGTGATAACCAATTTAAAAAGAGGTAAGCGAATGGGTGAATCTTCTGTTCAAATGTCTAATGAGGTCCACGAAAAAAACAGTTTTATCCTCAATATTCTAAAAGATATAAAAGCATTTGAGCTGATGCTTGAAAAGGGTATGTTTGAAACCGGGATTGAACGTATTGGCGCCGAACAGGAAATGGCCCTTGTTGATAATCATTGGAAACCTGCACCCGTAAACCTGGAAATTCTCAATAGTTTAAATGACGACCATTTTACGACTGAGCTGGCCAAGTTTAATATGGAAATTAATCTTGATCCGCTTGAGTTCAAAGGCAAATGCCTCTCTGACCTGGAGTCTGAACTTCGCTCGATGATGACCCGTGTGGATGATGCCGGTGTGGAGTTTGACGCCAAACCCCTTTTAACCGGTATTTTACCTACCATACAAAAATCTGATTTAATTTTTGAAAATATTACCCCGAACCCACGTTATAAAATTTTGTCTGACTTACTCCTCGGATTTCGGGGTGGACATTTTGAACTGCATATAAATGGCACCGACGAGCTGATCACCAAGCATCAAAATATTTTATTCGAAGCATGCAACACCAGTTTTCAGGTTCACCTGCAGGTTGAAGCGGATGATTTTGTAAGTAAATACAATTGGGCACAAGCGATCTCAGGCCCAGTCCTTGCTGCGGCAACCAACTCGCCATTATTGCTTGGCAAACGTTTATGGCGCGAAACGCGGATTGCACTTTTTCAGCAGTCCATCGATATCCTAAAAACCGAAAAAATTATCCGGGATAAAAGCCCGCGTGTCCTCTTTGGAAACGAATGGGTACGCAGTTCAATTATCGAACTTTTTCAGGAAGATATCGCGCGGCATAAAGTGATTTTTACCGCCCCGATCGAAGAAGATTCTTTGGCCATGATTGAAAACGGACAGGTTCCCAAACTAAAAAGTCTGATGCTACACAATGGTTCGGTTTATAAATGGAACCGACCATGTTACGGCATCATGAACGGTAAACCGCATCTGCGGATCGAGAATCGGCTTTTGCCTTCCGGACCAACTGTAGTCGATGAAATTGCCAACACGGCTTTTTGGCTTGGTTTAATGAAAGGCATACCCAAAGAATACGAAAACATTATTGATAAGATGGATTTTGATGATGCAAAAACCAATTTTATAAAGGCTGCGCGCATGGGGCTTGGCGCCCAATTTACCTGGATTGGTCATGAAAAGATGATACCTTCGCATGAGCTTATTTGTAAAGAATTATTGCCAATGGCCCGTGAAGGATTAAACAAGGCCAACATCGATAAAAAAGATATTGATAAATATCTGGAAATTATCGAGGAACGTGTTGATTCACAAAAAACCGGGTCTCAGTGGATGGTCGATTCATTTTCCCGATTAAAAAAGGACGTAACTATTGACGAGGCACTTGTTGCCACTACAGCCGGTTTATATAATCGCCAAAAAATCGGGAAGCCTGCACATACGTGGGATCTCGCCGTGTTAAAAGAAGGGGGGAGTTGGGTGAACCGTTATCGATTTATAGGACAAATAATGTCGACAGACCTTTTCACTGTGAGTGAGGAGGATTTGGTCAATTTAGTTACAAATATTATGGACTGGAGAAACTTTCACCAAGTACCTGTCGAGAATAGTAAGGGTGAACTAAAAGGGTTAATTTCTTCAGATTTACTGATTAATTTTTATGGTACAAGTTTTGGCAAAGATATTAAAAATATTACAATTGGTGATGTAATGATCGCTAACCCGATTACGGTTAAGCCGGGAACCAAAACAATTGACGCCCTGAAAATTATGCGAAAAAATGATCTGAAATGTTTACCTGTAATTGAAGAAAAAAAATTGGTGGGTATTGTTACCGAATATGATTTTGTAAAAATTTGCCATGCACTGTTTGAAGAACTGGAAGGAACAAAAGCGTAATATGATCTCAGTAAGAAGCAAAGCACTTGATAAAGAAATTGAAATAAATAGGGAAATTGGCCGCTTCGGGAATGACAAAACAGGCCCCACAATTATAATTTTTGCAGGGATTCATGGAAACGAACCTTCAGGAGTTTTTGCCCTTGAGCAAATTTTTTCTTCTTTAAATAAATCCAAACCGGCTTTTCGGGGCCAGCTGATCGCCCTTGCCGGAAATTCCGCTGCCCTTGCCAAAGGTGAGCGCTATATTGAGCAAGACCTTAACAGGATCTGGCATGCCGAGTTTATTAAGAAAATGAATAACGGCGGCTTTTCCCAGGATGAAATCTTACCCGATATAAACGAACAAATTGAAATTTATAAACAGATTGAAAGCATCTTTAAAACACATAAACCACCCTATTATTTTATCGACCTGCACACCACATCTGCGGAAAGCGTCCCGTTTATCACTTTAAACGATACACTCAGAAATCGAGATTTTGCATTAAAGTTTCCCATGCCGTCTATCCTGGGCATTGAAGAATTTCTTTCCGGGACCATGTTAAGTTTTGTAAATGAGCTTGGGCCCATCGCCATAGGATTTGAGGCAGGGAGCCATGATGTTTTATCTTCCATTGAAAACCATATTTCGTCTATTTGGTTAACATTAGTCTTTGCCGGTGCGCTTGATAAAGATCAGGTGCCCGATTTTGCAAGACATTACAACAGCCTTAAAAGCCAATCAAACGATAGTAAAAAAGTTTTTGAAATTCGTTTTCGCCATCAACGGACCGAAGAAGAAAATTTTGAAATGTTAACCGGTTTCACCAACTTTATGCCCATTAAAAAGGGCCAACATTTAGCCAATAATAAATATGGCCCCATTTATGCAAAAGAATCAGGCAGAATGTTTTTACCTTTGTACCAGAAAAAAGGCGATGATGGTTTTTTTATTGTTCGTGAAATTAAAATGTTTTGGCTCAAAGTATCATCCAAACTTCGTACATACAATGCTGAACGATTGTTAAAATATTTGCCCGGTATTTACCTTGATAATTGTGACACTCACAGCTTAAGAATTAACACAAAAATTGCCCGCTGGTTGTTTCTGGAACTTTTTCACCTTCTTGGATATCGCCATTCATCCTCGACTGGGAAGTACCATTATTTTGTCAGGCGGAAATTTGATACCGTAGAACCGGAAATCTATACGGATAAATACATTGATGCGTCCCTTTAATTTTTTAAACATTCCTTGTTTATTCTTTAGATGAAACCGTCCATTAAAAAAGTCCGCTGGGGCATTATTGGCTGTGGAAATGTTACTGAAGTAAAAAGCGGGCCTGCCTTTCAAAAAGCCAATAACTCTGAACTTGTTGCCGTAATGCGCCGGGACGCTAAACTTGCCAAAGATTACGCACAGAGGCATCATGTAGCAAAGTGGTTTGATGATGCTAGCGCCCTTATTAACAATCCTGACGTTGACGCCATATATGTCGCCACACCGCCTTCATCCCATAAAGAATTTACCCTTGCTACGGCACAAGCAGGAAAGCCTGTTTATGTAGAAAAACCCATGGCTTTAAACTATGCGGAATGCCTGGAAATGATTGAGGCATGTGAACAGGCAAACACGCCTTTATTTGTTGCGCTTTACAGACGGGCTTTACCGCGTTTCTTAAAAGTTAAGCAGTTGCTCGACGATGGAATAATTGGAGAAATCCGTACCATCAATATGTGTCTCTATAAACCTCCTTCTGCAAAAGATATAAGTAAGGAAAGTATTTGGCGGTTAGATCCATCAATAGCAGGATGTGGCTATTTTTGTGACTTGGCGCCCCACATGATCGACTTATTAATTTATTTTTTAGGCCCGATTAAATCAGTGTCTGGATTAACAGCAAATCTGGGCAGGCTATATAAAGTGGAAGATACTGTTAGTTCTGTATTTGAATTTAAAAATGGAGTACAAGGCGTTGCTCAGTGGAGTTTTGTCGCAAAAGAACATCTCGACCGAACCGAGATTATTGGCTCGAAAGGAAAAATCAGTTATTCAAATTTTGGGCATGAGCCAATCGTACTAAAAAAGGATGGCGTAGGTAAAGAGTTTTTTATCGATCATCCGCCGCATATTCAACAGCCATTAATCCAATCGATTGTGGATGAATTAACCGGGCAAGGTCGATGCCCGAGTACCGGAAAAACAGCTGTACAAACACAAAAAGTGATGGATAAAATATTAGGAAATCTGTAATAAAACAAAAAACCGGGTTAAAGAATTAACCCGGTTTTAAAATATTACTTCACTAAGGTCATTTTTTTCCTTAGCCGTTGTTGCCCCATAGTTACCTCATAAATGTAAATTCCCGATGCATAATTGGATGCATCAAAGTCAACCACATGAAACCCTGTATTAAGAAATTCATTTTTTAAGGTTGTAACCTCCCGGCCGCTTATATCATATATTTTAACAGAAGCATTG
>JAJRVW010000142.1 GCA_024277115.1 Calditrichota bacterium | reverse complement strand
TGGATATGGAAATACTAAAAAATAAAACTGAACCGTGGGTCAAACTGGCGCGAGCGGTTTAAGTTCTGATTCCGCTACGCTTCATCAGAACTTAAACCGCTGGAAGAACAAAGTACACAACATTTAGGACTTGACTATAAATCCATGGTTAGTCGATTAATCTTACAAACATTATTGCTTGTTTTTTCTGCTTCTGCATTGATCGCGCAAATTAATGCAGAGGAATTTGCATCCCGTCGCGATGTACTTGCCGGGGAATTGAATGATGGTGTCATCATAGTAAAAGGGAACGATCAAAAAACACGCAACCAGGATGTTGATTATAAATTTCGTCAGGGGAGTGATTTTTATTATCTAAGTGGATTTAACGAAGCGGGTGCGACCTTGTTGATTCTTCCCGGTGAAGATAAAAAGTTTATCCTGTTTGTAAAAGAAAACAACCCACGTATGGCAATTTGGTCGGGTGAAACTTATGGCGTTTGGGGTGCAATGAAAATTTTTAAGGCGGATACTGCTTTCGCCAGCGATAATTTTGAGGAGGAAGTAAAAAAATATCTACGCGGGCAGAAAAAAGTATATCTACCTTTTGCCGATGCAGAACTGTTTGAAACAGTTTCTAACATAATTACATCACCGTGGGGGCGCTATCCAAAAAAGATTGAAGATGTTACAAAATATATTGCCAAACTCCGCCTTATAAAAAGCAATTATGAAATTGAGATGATACAAAAATCAATTGACATAACAATTAAGGCACATAAAGAGGCAATGATGGCCGCAAAGCCCGGTTTGTTTGAGTATGAAATTGGGGCTTTGATTGAATACGTTTATCAAAAAAATGGCAGTCCGCGCATCGGCTTTCCATCCATTGTGGGTTCCGGCGCTAATTCCACAATTTTACACTATAAAGCTAATGACCAGAAAATGAAGGATGGCGATATCGTTGTAATGGATATTGGCGCGGAGTATGGTATGTATTCGGCCGATGTAACACGTACTATTCCTGTAAACGGTGTTTTCTCAGAAGAACAAAAACAAATATATCAGATTGTTTTGGATGCCCAAAAAGCAGGAATTGAATTAATAAAACCGGGCAAGGGGATTTCAGAAATCTATGAAGCTAGTACCGATGTAATAAAAGATGGCTTACTTGAGTTAGGTTTAATTACCGACCGCGAAAGTAGATGGCAATCCCGCGTTTGGTTTATGCACGGTGTGGGCCATTGGTTGGGGCTGGATGTGCATGATGCCGGAGGCCGGAACGGAGCAGATAAACGTGGAAAGCTATTGGAAGAAGGAATGGTTTTTACAGTGGAGCCGGGAATATATGTTGCGCCCAATGCTTTGGAAAATCTAAAATTGCTGATGACTGGTCGGTTATCAGACAAAGAAATTGATGAGTTTATCGAAGAAGTGAAGCCGGCTTTTGAGAAATATAAAAATATCGGTGTGCGTATCGAAGACGATATTTTAGTTACAAAAACCGGGTATCGAAACTTATCCAAAGCCGCGCCAAGAGACATTGATGCCATTGAAAAATGGATGGCCAAGCCTAGTGAAATAGTAAAATAATTATAGCCATGCGTTTAAAAGGAAATCTGATTTTACTTTCGGCAGCCATTATTTGGGGGACGGCCTTTGTGGCCCAACGCATTGGAGCGCAGCATGTTGGCCCTTTTCTGTTTAACGGTTTACGGTTTCTGTTAGCTGTCCTAATTTTATGGCCCTTATTAAGGAAGCAAAATCTTACGTTATGGCAGAATGATTTTAAGAATCTGTTCTTACCGGGTTTATTTCTCTTTATTGCCAGTGTTTTTCAACAAGCCGGGTTAAAATACACATCTGCGGGGAATGCCGGGTTTGTAACCGGGCTTTATGTTGTCTTCGTGCCACTTATCCTGGCAATCTTTTTAAAGCATAAAATTAAGATAAAAATTTGGATAGCCGTGCTTCTGGCAAGTATAGGTTTATATTTTTTAAGTATCACCGAGAATTTTCGCTTAGCTCCCGGAGATGGTTTTGAGCTTATCGGGGCCATATTTTGGGCTGGGCATGTTGTTATAATTGCTCGCCTTGTCAGCAAAGTTGAGGTAGTACGCCTGGCTGTCGGGCAGTTTTTAGTGTGTGGATTGTTAAACCTCATTTTTGTGGTTGGTTTTGAAATGGATACTTTTACAGGCCTTTCCATTGCCTGGCCGGCCATTGTCTACACCGGTATTTTTTCCATCGCAGTAGGTTTTACATTGCAGGTTTATGGCCAAAAATTTTCTCCGCCCAGCGATGCGGCAATTATTTTATCCCTGGAAGCTGTGTTTGCAGTATTATTTGGTTTTCTTATTTTGGATGAAATGATGGATATGCGAAAAATGGCCGGTGTTTTGCTTATGTTTTTGGCCATGATTGTAGCGCAGGTTGATTGGGGAAATTTCAGGCATAGAAATATTTAGTGAAAATATAAATAGAATTCCTGGTTTACTTGATTCCCTTGCCTAAATTTTCCAATGCATCTCCGGTCAAACGAAATCCTGTCCATTCTTCCCTTGCGACCGCGCCCAGGCTTTCATAAAAATCTATCGCCGGCTTGTTCCAATCCAAAACAGACCATTCCAAACGCCCACAATTTCTCCGCACTGTAAGTTCGGCTAAAAACTGTAACATAGTTTTGCCATACCCTTTCCCGCGAAATTCTTCTTTTACAAACAAATCCTCTAAATATATTCCCGGTTGGGCTAAAAAAGTGGAGTAGGAATAAAAGATCAGTGCAAAGCAAACAGGCTGGTCTTTTTCAAATCCCAAAAAGACTTCGGCCACAGGTTTTTCCCCAAACAGGGTTTGCTCTAATTTTGGAATATCGGCGACAACTTCATGCCCTAGCTTTTCATATTTGGCTAAACCTTGAATAAATTTTAAAATAATTGGACAATCGGATTTTACAGCTTGCCGGATATCTAAAGTCATTAAAAACAGTCCTTTCATTGTAATGGTTTTGCCAATCGAAAATGATAAAAAACTAAAATGCAAATAATTATTTAAAATAAAATGTAACCTTTAAATTCCATGTCCCGTAAAAATCCCCAAAAGAAAAAACTTAAACTTAAGCCTGCGGGCAGGGAGTTATCATGCGTAAATTTTTATTATCATTTTTAATTGTCAGTTTACTTTCGTCTTTTGCTTTTGCTGATGCTCCAAAATCGCAGGTCGATTGGACCTTATTTGGCGATAATTTGCAATCCTCTTTAAAGTCTGAGAATATAGGTGTGAAGCTTTCTGCCATGCAACTCATTATTGAATATAGTGCAGATTTAAATGTTGCCGGTACAGAGGCCGTCTATGAAGTAATGCGCGAGTTTCGCAATAATACAGATCAATCCATCCGCAAGCTTTCTTTGATTACACTTTATAAAATGAATAACGACTGGGCCATTGATTTCTTAAAAAGGCATCACAAATTTGAAGAAAACAAAGGGATTAAAAATACAATACAGTCAATAGTTGCAGCGTATGAAAATGGTGATAATGAGAAAATAGCAAAAACACTCAATGAAAGTTATTTAAGCCTGGCATTCTAAATCAACCTCGAAAGACCCCTAAAACCCGTACAAATCTTCCCGGCTCGTACGGGTTTTCTTTTTTAGGGATTCTTTATAACAGTTCTGCACTTTGTCTTTCTGAATCATTTTTTGATGTTGAAAATCC
Organism: Calditrichota bacterium; assembly: GCA_024277115.1. Lineage (GTDB taxonomy): Bacteria > Calditrichota > Calditrichia > Calditrichales > J004 > JABFGF01. The sequence goes on along the minus strand of JAJRVW010000142.1, from coordinate 11,224 downwards.
CGCGTTTTTTCGCAGGGAAGAATCTCACCTTTAAAAAGATGGGATGCTTCAGGGCAACACACTTCAACATGCAATATGGATGTAATAATACCTTAGCCAATAATTACATAATCCTTTTCAAAGGTTTTAATAATTCGCCGTCAATGGCATCGGGCATCTGCATAGTGCGGTAACCTTTTAAGGAAAGGTAAACCGTGCCGGAACTGTCCACAATATTGGCATTAAAACTATTATCACCGTCGATTGTCACCACGGCATTTAGATCCTTTTTATTATCGCTTACGGATTTGTAAAACTGAACCTGCTCAATCTGGTACGGAAGCCCCATACGCTCCTGGCTGCCCATTTCATAAATCCCCGCAGTTTGAAAACATAACTCGATAAGCCGTGGCATTGCAATCGTATCCTTTTTCTCCGGTATATGATTGGCGGATAGATTGTTTTTTAATGCACCCATAATTTGATCTTTGGATCGCCAGCTTTGGCCGATTACCTGATAGGCCGGCCCGTGAAAATAGATTTTGTAAATCTCTGTGTGCCCTACTTTTTTATCTCCGGGTTTGCCGGGCGCTTTTACCTTTTTGGGCTTTGGTTCGGATTTTCCCAAGGTTATTTCAGCGGAAAAATGATCCGTACTTTGTTCCTCATCCTGCCCGTGTAATTTCCTAGAGCCGGACAGAACGCATCGGGCGATTATATTATTGCCATCCATACTAAACTTTACTTTCACGGTAACTTTACGTGGTGCGTTTTTATAAAATTTAAATGGCGACATAAAGTTGACCCGGTTAACCGAAAGAATATGCATCTTAGGGTACAGATATTTGGCCGCTTCGCTCATGGCCTCAATACCCATAACCCCAGGCAGCACAGGCGTACCATTTATTTGATGGTCGTAGAGGAAAGGTTGCTCTTTGGGATCAAAAATGCTCTCGATAACCAGCCCGGAATAAAGTCCCATTGATTTTACCGAACCCGACATGATTCCGTTTAACGCTTGTTTTTGGGTTTTCTCAATGGCAAGACCGCCTGTTTCATCAAATTCCTGCATCATAATTCCCAGGCTCTGGGCAACTAAAAACTCGCCCCGGTTATCACCGGAAGTCAGCTCACGCCGGATCATCGGGATGCCGGCCTCGGGTGGCAACATATCAATCCCCGCCGCTTTCATGATGCTTGGGATGGAGCCGCGAACAGCCATGCCGATCCCGCCCCACGCTGTCCAGTCAAAAGCTATGCCGCGTGTATTGGGTCGTGTTGTTCGGAAATTGGAAATGCTTTTACAGAGCAGGTCGTTGGCCGCGCTGTAATCGGTTTGCCCTGCATTGCCAAAACGCCCGGCAATGGAACTGAAAACCACCGCGGCGCCAAGGGGCATATCGCCTATGGCCGAAAGTAAATTAAACCAGCCTGTACTTTTTACATCAAATACAAGATCGTATTCTCCCTGTTCCTTGTCTGCCAGGGAACGACTGATTTCCAGGCCGCCCGCATGGAGCAGAACATCGATCCGGCCATATTCCTTTTTGATTTGTGAGATTACCTGGGCCACAGCTTTATGGTCAAGTAGGTTCAGGCTAAAATAATTAGCCTTTCCACCTGCCTTCTCCACCGCCTGGATGGCCGAGAGGGCAGAGTATTCGCGTTCCAGGCCGGCCAATTCTTTATCGACCAAAGCCGGGGTTGCCCGTTTACCACTTTCTTTTAATCTCTGGAAAATATCCCGTTTTAGCCCTTCTTTGTCTGTGCTGAATTTAATTAAATCGGGATTGGCCGCATCGGGTTTTGGGGCAAGGTCCAATAAATAAAAAATCCCGCCGGATGCCTGGGCAAGATCCGCTGTAATGGCAGAAGTTATACTGCCCGCCGCACCTGTAATCACAAAAACGGATTCCTTGTTTAAGGTCATCCCGCCATCGGGGTTTTCCACAATCTTCTCTTCCAGCCCAATGGTCCAACGCTGATTGATTTTATAGCCAACCTCAACGCTGCCGGGATCATTAAGTGTTTCTGCAATAATTTGATCGGCATAACTGCTTGTTTTGCGGCCTTTTTCAAAATCGACAACTTTTACATGGCAATCCGGTTTTTCCCGTTTGTACGATTTTGTAAACCCGGCAACCGCGCCGCCCAATGGGGCATAAGCGCCATTCTCATCATAGCCATGTTGGCCGCCTAAGCGTGTTGCTGATACAAGAAAAGTCCCGTTGCCACTGACCGGATCAAATAATTGGCGCATCGTTGTGTAAAGTAATTTTACCCGCAAATTGATCGCCTCGTTCCAGGACGCGGGGTTCATCTCTTTTATTTCCCCGGCAAAGTCAAGGGCGGGAAGCCAGTACACACCTTTGATTGTACCTTCTTTTTGCCATTGCTCAATTTGTTGGATTAACGCTTCGGGTGTTGGTTTGCCTTCTATTTTTAAAGAGGTTACGCCCATTTTTGTTAATTTAGTGATCAGGGAATTTGCCACGCCACCTTGATCGGGCATTATGATGACACGGTCGCCTTTTGCAAATCGCACACCTGAATTTTTACAAAGCTCAATTGGCGGGCGTAATTGTGGAACAGGCATTCTACGCGGGATTTTATTTGAGGCTTCAATGCTTCCCATAACGGATGGCAAAGCTGAAATTTTTGGGGTAGATGGTTGGGCTGCATCCGCCTTGTTCCCCAGCTGAGTTTGGGAAGGAGATGGAGCTGTGTTCTCCTGTTTCAACTCCGGCTTTTTATCAAAGACAAATTGAATAACCGATGCCAGCGTGCTGTAATCGCGCAGCTGCACCGAATCATCCCGCTCAATGCCGTATGCTTCCCGTACGGATGCAAACATCTCGGCCTGTTTTACGGTATCGATACCCAAATCGGCTTCAAGGTCCAAATCCAAATCGAGCATGTCTTTGGGGTAACCCGTTTTTTCGGAGATTAAATCAAGTACCTTCTCCTGTACCGGGCTGGCCTGTTGTGTTTCCACTACCTGGCTTGCTGGCTGTGTTCCATCGACCTCATTACTAAACTGAAACTGAGTTTGTGAGCCATGCGGAGCTGTGTTCTCCTGTTTCAACTCAGGTCTTTTATCAAAGACAAACTGAATAACCGATGCCAGCGTGCTGTAATCACGGAGCTGCACCGAATCATCGCGCTCAATGCCGTATGCTTCCCGTACAGAAGCAAACATCTCGGCCTGCTTCACGGTATCGATGCCCAAATCGGCTTCAAGGTCCAAGTCCAAATCAAGCATGTCCTTGGGATAACCCGTTTTTTCGGAGATTAAATCAAGCACCTTTTCCTGCACCGGGTTGGCCTGTTGTGTTTCCACTACCTGGCTTGCAGGCTGCGTTCCATCCACCTGGTTACTAAACTGAGTTTGGGAAGGAGATGGAGCTGTGTTCTCCTGTTTCAACTCGGGCTTTTTATCGAAGACAAATTGAATAACCGATGCCAGCGTGCTGTAATCGCGCAGCTGCACCGAGTCATCCCGTTCAATGCCGTATGCTTCGCGTACGGATGCAAACATCTCGGCCTGCTTCACGGTATCGATGCCCAAATCGGCTTCAAGGTCCAAGTCCAAATCGAGCATGTCTTTAGGGTAACCCGTTTTTTCGGAGATTAAATCAAGTACCTTTTCTTGCACCGGGCTGGCCTGTTGTATTTCGGCTACCTGGCTTGCAGGCTGTGTTCCATCCACCTCGTTATTAAACTGAGTTTGGGAAGGAGATGGAGCTGTGTTCTCCTGTTTCAACTCGGGTTTTTTATCAAATACAAATTGAATAACCGATGCCAGTGTGCTGTAATCACGGAGCTGCACAGAATCATCCCGCTCAATGCCGTATGCTTCGCGTACGGATGCAAACATCTCGGCCTGCTTCACAGTATCGATACCCAAATCGGCTTCAAGGTCCAAATCCAAATCGAGCATGTCTTTGGGGTAACCCGTTTTTTCGGAGATTAAATCCAGTACCTTTTCCTGTACCGGGCTGGCCTGTTGGGGTTTAATAGCATCTGGTAGAACCTCGGGTTTTGCTTGATGTACGGCGCGGGGCTCAATATTTTGGGTTTTTGCCAAAGGCGTTGCAGTTGTTTCATGTGTGTTTAGCGAAGCTTCCACTTTCGGCGCAACAGAATTATTTGTGTCTTTAATGCGCAGAGTGCGTTTTACAACTTCCAGTTCAGGATTATTACTGTCGCTAATCCGTGCCATCCAGCTATTCCAGAGGTTATGATCAGAAATACGATAGCTGTAACCTAATTCATGCGGTGGCCGTTTTTGACCATCTGTGCTCGGTCGCCATTGGATCAGGGTCATGCTTATCTGGGAACCAAATCCGGCTGCAAGGCGCAGGGCATAATGAACAGGATAATTTCCTCCTTTTGATAGATTAAGCGCGCCAAGTTCAGGATCGATTTCTTTAAAATTGGCAATGGGCGGTACAATACCTGTCTCAATTGATTTAACAGCCAGGATGTCCTCGATCCCGGCGCCCATGGCATGTCCGGTAAGTCCTTTGGTATTGGCAATTACGATCTGATCCGCCGTGGGGCCAAACACATGGCGCAGGGCATTGATCTCGGCAGCGGCGCTCCCGCCCCGGGCCGGCGTATACGTTTCATGCGAGACAAAAACAGTCTGTGGCGCAATTTGAAAACGGTCAATCCCCCAACGTTGCTCGGCCTTGGTTATTAATCCTTCCATGATATTTTTGATATGCCCGACATCAAGCCGCGTACCATGAAAAGCGCTGTTGGCAATGGCAGTTGACAATACATCGGCGATAGGTTGTAGGCCCCGCTCTGCAACAGACGATTGTGTTTCGAGCACAAGCGCCGCGCCACCCATCCCGATGATCATACCATGGCGGCGGCGGTCAAATGGAATGGCGGCATTTTCGACAATTTCATCCGTGGCAGCTGCGCCGGTTGCCAAAAATCCTGAACCAAACCAGCCCATCAGAGAATCGCTGGTAATATCATCGGCAGAAATTACAATGACACGTTTACAGCGTCCGGCTTGAATCCAGTCGGTGGCTGTTGAGATAGCAAGCGTTGTACTTGCACAGGCAGAATTAACCTGTGTGTTTGGCCCGCGCGCACCGATATACTCGGCAAATTGCGCATGCCCCATGGCCAGCACTTTAAATAAAAAACGTCGGTCAAAATTATAAGGCTCGTTCTGGATTTTATCCTGCAATTCCTGAATACGCTGATCGATTTCCTCAATAGCGCCGTTGCCATTGGCGATTGTAATTCTTCCGCGCAGGGTTTGTAACTCTTCCAAAGTTTTTACGCGTTGCCGGAATTGGTAAAAGCGTTTCATCTCATCGGCGTAGGAAGCGTATCCCGGAAAAGCAGAGGCAAAAATAACACCGGTTTCATCGCGCATTTCATCAGGCAGCAACCAGCGATCGGGCAATTGTGTCCCTTTGGTGGTTGTTTTATAATGCATCTTTAAAGGAATGCCCGCATCGCGCAAAGCATCCAGACCGGCGCCGATGGCCAAAACGGATACATCATCCAGCGCTTGCAAGCGATCTTCGGGGAAGCCAAAATCATCCGCCAAATCAAGGAGATTATGACGCGCGGCCAGTTTGATTACTTCGGCAGGATCGTCGATGGTTTCAAAACGCGGGCCGCCTGCACCCGTTTTAACAAGCCGCGTGATGTGCTTCTCAGCCATGTCCTGGCGTAATTTGTTGGCGATGGGTTTTATGAATTGTTCACCGTTTAACAGCCGTTCGATATTGGCATCGTCAAAAACACGTTCTGTGCCGGGTAGGCCAAGCGCTGCGCCACTAATACAAACATTTTCGACACTTTGCGAGGGTTGCTGCCCGGAATAAATGGACATGCCTTTTTCCATAAATTCCGCAAATAAATGGCCCAATTGCTGATAGCGGTCGCCACTGATCGGCGCATTAATATGCGTTGGTGGTTTTGGTAATGGTTTGGGCGCCGCCGGTTTTGGTGGTGATTGATAGGCCGCGACAGGGTGCGGTGGTGGGGCGAGGATATGTTCTTTTTTCTCCGGCTTGGTGAGAGCTTTCTCATCCATGATGCCAATGCCATGCCCCGCTGCATATAATCCGCAAAGCGCACGGTTAAAGCTTATAATATCGCCATTTTTTTGATGGTTGGTTGAAAGCGAGAGTATGTCGCTCTCTTTTCCACCAAGTACGTCTTCCACAAATCCGGTTAAAGCACGCTTGGGGCCAACCTCCACAAACACACGCGCGCCTTCATCGTACAGGGTTTTTAGCCCCTTTACAAATTGTACGGGCGAGGCCACTTGTTTTGAGAGGATATCGATAATTTCTTTTACAAGATTGTTACTTTTTTGCGGATAAAATTCACCGCTAACATTTGCAATGATGGGAATTTGCGGTGGTTTAATATCCATTTCACTTAAAACTTTGCCAAGCACATCACTGGCCGAGGCAATAATTTTGGTGTGAAAAGCATGGCTGACCGGGATTAGTTGCGCGTTCATCCCCGCATCCTGAAAGGCTTTAACTGCCGCATTGACCGCTTTCGTTTCCCCGCCGATTACCGCTTGTTTGTTGCTGTTAATATTGGCGATGACCACATAGCCGTCAATTTTTCCTACAATTTCTTTAATCTTTTCCAACGGGCCTAAAATGGCGGCCATTAATCCGTTGTCTTCTAAAGAAATGTTGGCCATTCCTTTGCCACGGGCGCTTACGGCTTTTATGGCGTTGCTAAAATCCAATATACTGGCTGCCACGAGCGCGCCATATTCGCCCAGGCTGTGGCCCATTACCATGTCCGGTTTTACGCCGTACGATTCCAGTAACCGTGTCAGCGCTATATCAGAGGTAAGCACGGCCGGCTGGGTGATCTCGGTTTGCTTTAAATCTTCTTCAGCTTTTTTGATGGCTTCTTCGCTGTCATCCACAAAAATATAATCCGTGAGCGGCTTGCCCAAAAGGGGCGTCATCGTTGTGTCAGCCTCTTTAAAAGTTTGGGCGATTATTTCTTCGGTGTCATTTAAGGTTTTGAGCATATTTACATATTGCGAACCTTGCCCCGGATAAATAAAGGCAACTTTAGGCTTAGGCCCTTTTCCAAGAAAAATGCCTTTACCCGCCAAAGCTTTCCATCTTTTTTCCTGCCCCGATTCAAAAACTTTTAATGCCCGTTTGGCCTTATCGGACAGCTCCGCCGCATCTTTGTAGTCAATGGCCAGGCGGACTTCAGCATCAAGATCGCTTTGTTTGGGTGTGGCCGGCTGTGGCGCGTGGCCATTTTCAGCTTCTTTTTGGATCAATTTTAAACGGGTGATAACTTCGGTTTCGTTTGCCCCGCCTATTAACAAAGCGCCTTGCAAAGGTTTTTTGATTGTTTCTTTTTCGGATGGGATTGCGCCAACGGTTACGGTTGTTTTTTCTTCCCGCTCCATCTCGGATGTAATTTTTCCAGGCACATATTCTTCCAAAACAGTGTGGAAGTTTGTCCCGCCAAATCCAAAGGCCGAAACCCCGCCACGACGGACTTCGTGACCGTTAAGCTCCCAGGGGCGTAGTTCCGTGTTTACAAAAAAGGGTGTTTTGTTAAAATCGATGGTCTGGTTTGGATTTTTAAAATTAAGACTGGGCGGCATTATTTTTTCGTGCAGGGACATGGCCATTTTAAAAACGCCGGCCGCACCGGCGCCGGCCTTTAAATGCCCGATATTAGATTTTACCGAGCCCAGGCCGATTGTGCCCGGTTTTAAATTAAATGTATCAAAAACCAGGTTCAGGGAAGTAAGCTCGCCTGCATCGCCCACACGGGTGGATGTGCCGTGGCCTTCAATCATTCCGGCGGTGGTGGGGGAAACACCGGCATTTTCCCAGCCGCGCTGTATGGCAAATTTTTGTCCGGCGGGATTGGGCGCGGTAATCCCTTTGCCCTTGCCGTCGCTCGAGCCACCAATACCACGGATTACTGCATAAATCTTATCACCGTCACGCTCGGCATCCGTTAATCTTTTTAATAAAAAGACTGCTGCGCCCTCGCCCATAACAAAGCCGTCGGCGCCTTGATCGTAAGGACGTGTGCCTGTTGCGGAGAGCGCGCCAATCTTACAAAATTTTATATAGGACGAAGCGCTCATATTGGCGTCGATACCGCCGGTTAGAACGGTGTCATAGTCATTTTGCATCAAGCCTTCAATAGCCGCGCTCATCGCTGCCATGGCCGAGGCACAAGCAGCATCCGTAATATAATTGGGCCCTTTAAAATCGTATAAAGCGGCAATACGCCCGGCCACAATATTGCTCAATTCGCCCGGCATGGTATCTTCGGTGATGGGAGAATAACGGTTGCCCACATTGGTGCGTAGTTCTTCGAGAATGTTTTTTTTCTGCTCGACAGAAAGACCGGAGAATGTTTTTGCGTTGATTAATTGCTCCTCAATCTCAGGGAATAAAATCCTCGCGGCGGTATAAAGGTGCAGGTCACCACTCATGGCATTGCCAAAAATAACGGCGGTACGTTCGTGGTTGATTTTTCGGTCCGGGTAACCAAAATCAAGCAAAGCTTCACGCGAGGCCATAATGGCCCATTTTTGGGTAAAGTCCATCACTTCGCTAACTTTGGGCGGGATGGGCATTTTCCATTTTAAGGGTTCAAAATCAAAATGATGTATCCAGCCGCCAATCTTAGTATAGCTTTTATCCGGCGCTTTGGGGTCGGGATCATAATATTTTTTAGGGTCCCAGCGTTCGGGCCTCACATCCGAAATACTGTATTTTCCATTTTTAATATTTTGCCAAAATATCTGGGCATTGGGTGCATCGGGCATTATTGCGCCGATCCCAACAATTGCAATTGCTTTGTGATTACTCTTTTTCATTTAAATCTCCACTGAACAGTTTTTATCTTTAATCTTGATCATTCTCTTACTCTTTTTCCATGTTATTTAGGCGGACACTGTCCGCCCCTACGGATATACCACAATTTTTCTAAAACCAGTTTTGCATTGTAACGAATTGCTTTCGCCTTATCGCCCCAATGGATATAACGCCACTCGGTTAATACAGGCGTAGGCACGGGGAAAGAGAATGAACTTTATCCCACCCGTTCATAAATTACATCTGCCACAAAATCCATATCGGTGATCATCCCGGATTGGGCTTTGTGTATGGCCGAAAGGTTGAGGGCGCTTTCAAACCCGGCAATATCGGCATCGGTGATTTCGCCCACGCCGGCAATCCAGCGCAGTCCTTCTTCCGAAACTTTTAGGGCGGCTTCACGGGCAAAAATCCGGCTCATCGCTGCAATCATATCGGCTTTAAAGCGGGCATCTGCTTTATCGATTAATGTACCGGATGCCAGACGGTCTGCACGACGGGCAAAGCTTGCCGCGGTTTCGGCAAAGGCAGTCAACTCGCCCAGGCGAAATAAAATGTGTTGATTGCGGGTCAGCCTTTTTTCGCGGGCGCGTTCCATTACAACCGCCAGTGCGTGCAAGGCCAGTGCTGCTGTGTCTGCACCGATTGTATTATTTTTAACGTGCAGCTCTTCCATTTTGGCCGCTTCATCATGAAAATGCCGGCCTCGGGATTTAAGGTGCAATTGCCACCTGTCACGACAAATGGTCATCTCCATAATCTCGGAAGTACCTTCATAAATGGTCGTGATGCGGACATCGCGTTTGTATTTTTCCACCATATATTCTTTGGTATAACCATAACCGCCCAGCGCCTGGATGGCTGCTTCGGCTGCTTCGTTACCTGCCACAGTGGCCATATATTTGGCGATTGCACCCTCGGTGTTCAGGTTGCCGCCCCCATCATCGATGCGTTCTGCCGTTTCCTCGATGTATGCGCGCGAGGCTTCAAGTTTCACGACATGCGGGATGATTAATTTGTGGGTGTAGCCTTGCTTTTCTGATAGGGGTGTGCCGCCCTGAATACGCTCAAGCGAGTAGGGAATAGCGCGGTCGATGGCTGCCCAGCCCGCACCCAGGCCAAAAGCGGCTACCATAAGGCGGGTATAACCAAACACCAGTTGTGCCTGGAAAAGGCCTTGTCCTTCTTCACCGCCCAACAAACGATCGGCATCGACATAAACATTGTCCAATGAGAGGGCGGCGGTGTTGCTGGCACGGATGCCATGTTTGTCTTCCGGTTTGCCTTTTTCAAAACCTTCGGCATCACGCTCTACCACAAACCAGCTTGGCCCACCGGGCGTTTTGGCTAAAATCGTGTATAGGTTGGCGTATCCACCATTGCTGATCCATTGCTTACTGCCGCTAATTTTATAGCCTGTTATTTTGCCATTTTTTTCTACGGGCGTGGCAATTGTTTTAAGTGCACCCAGGTCACTTCCCGCCGCGGGCTCTGTCGCGCCATAAGCCATCAATAATCCTTCTTCAGCAATTTTAGTGAGCCATTTTTTCTTTTGTTCTTCGGTGCCGCCAAATACAATGGGATCACTGCCTAAAAAAGTGGCAAAAACACCGGTGGAAATACCCAAGTCAACACGGGCCAATTGTTCACAAACACGGTAATCATCAAAAGCGCCGCCACCTAAACCACCGTATTCTTCGGGGATAAACAGCAGGTGTAGGCCCAGGCCTTCGCCACACATCTGGTTGATAATGTCGATTGGGAATTCATCTTTTTCATCGATTTCAATTAGTTTTTTATCGGTAAGCTCTGTCGCAGAAAAATCTTTAATAGAATCGATAACCATATCCAGCGTTTCTTTGTCAAGACCGGCACCCATTGTTCACTCCTTTTATTTCATTAGATTATTTTTTGGTCGGTTTTTTGTTGAATGCTTTTTCCGGATTGTGTGAAATTTTGGAAAAAGATTTGGGTCAACTCCATAAGTTAAACAATTATTTTGCTCAATAAAAGATTTTTTAGTCTTATTTACTTTTTACTATTGTGTCTTTTATTTAAGGATCGGATATGGTAATTTCCACCATGTCTGTTTATGAAAATATCTATAAAATGGTAGAAGCGATCCCGTCTGGGAAAGTGATGAGTTATGGCCAGATCGCCGGGATGTTGCCAAAATGTACGGCACGCATGGTTGGTTATGCCATGTCTTCTTTACCGGAGGAAAATGACGTTCACTGGTGGCGGGTAGTGAATGCACAATTGAAGATCAGTCTGCGCTCGGCCAATGCGCACCATATTTTGCAAAGGCAACTTTTACAGGAAGAGGATGTCGTGTTTGATAAATATGGGCGGATCGGGGAAAGTTTTAGGTATAC
>JAJRVW010000141.1 GCA_024277115.1 Calditrichota bacterium | reverse complement strand
ATTTGGATATGGAAATACTAAAAAATAAAACTGAACCGTGGGTCAAACTGGCGCGAGCGGTTTAAGTTCTGATTCCGCTACGCTTCATCAGAACTTAAACCGCTGGAAGAACAAAGTACACAACATTTAGGACTTGACTGATTTTTCATTGGTCTTAGGGCATTTTCTTATGATTCGGAATGATTGTTTTGTTCCTTAATGGCATTTGTTAATACTTTTAACCCGGATTAGCCTTACTAAATGCAACATGAAGCTCATTATTTACTTCCTATTGCATAAATCGGGTTTAACCTGTTTTATTTAATTTCGGATGTTTTATTAGCAGCTTGAAAGCATGAATGAAATAAATAGAATTAATTTAAAGCTTTTTTGTCTTGCGTTTTTCTACAGAATAAAATAGAAGTGGCAATACAAAAAGAATAAAAATGCTGGAAGAAACAATCCCACCAATACCTGCCAAAGACAGGGCATACCAAATGTTTTCATCACTACCGGACGAAAAAATTACCAAGGGCAAAAAACCAACAATTGTTGTGAGGGTTGTTAAGGTTAGGGGACGAAGGTGATTTGCGGCGCCGTTTATAATGGATGGGATTACACTAAGCCCCTCTTTTAGGTTTTGGTTGAAGCGGTTAACCAATAAAATTGAATTATTTACAACAATTCCGCTTATAAAAATAACACCAATATATGCCGATTGACCAAAGTGGGCGTCCAAAAAATAAAAAATTAAAACAATACCAAATAAACCGGATGGGATAGTCAAAAAAATCAAAAATGGATCACGAAAGGATTCATACAAAGCGGCTGTTACCATATAAACTAAAATGATACCAAGAAAAATCACAAAATAGAGTTCACTTTCTTTTTCTTCTTCTTCAAAAAAAGAACGGCGTTCAATTGAGTAACCTACCGGAACCTGGAAACTTTCCATTATATTTTCAAGAAACTGATAAGCAAAACGGTATGGCCCGAGAAAATCAAAAGAGACCATGCGGGTATATTGCTGGTTTTCGCGTCGTATCTCATTAGACGCAGGTTGTTTATTAATTGAAACAAATTCTGAAAAACGAAATAGTTTTCCATTGTTATAAAAAGGTTTAGTCAATAATCTATCTGTATCAAAATCTTGAAAGGAAGCCGCTTTTAATCGCAGTTTTTTTTCTTTTTGGCCAATGATAACCCGGCTGGCTCCAAGATATTCCGAAGTATAAAGCTGCATAATAGGTAAAATGTTTGATAGCGATAAACCTTTCGCCGCCAATGCCTTTTTATCTAATGTGGCATTTAGAAAATTGAGGTTATCAATGGAATAGCCAAAACGGGCATTAATATCCACATTCCGAACACGTCGGTTTTGTAAAATTTTGTTTTTAAAACGCAGTGCTAATTTTTCCAAGTCTTTATAATTATATCCCTTAAAATTCAGGTTAAATGTTGAAGACGTCCCACCCATCATGCCGGCAGAAAAGCCATCGCCATAGCCTGTAACACTCACGATAAGCCCGCTCATTTTAGCGGCACGGGCAATCAGGTTTTCTTTTAGACGGTATGGGGTTGCCGTAAAAGCATATTTGTCAGTAAAATCTATCCGTACAGAAGCGCCAGATTGCCAGATGGATGTTTCAACCTTGCTTATACCTTGTTCCGCCAATGCCAATTGTTCAAAAGGAATAATATTTGATTCGCTTAATCCCGGCGCGCTGCCTTGCGGTAAGCGGAGATAAACGCTTAGATAGGTGGGGCTACGCCAACGCCAAAATGTGCCTCGGTCGATTTCATTAAAAAAAATATAGAGTACCCCGCCAAAAAACGGATCACTATATTCGCGGACGGATGAATAAAAAGAACTTCCGAGTGTGGCATTATATGCGGAAATGGCGGTATTGGTGAGTGGATTATTATCTTCTTGTTCATCAATTGTTGTTGGCAAAAGCCAAAGGGGCAGGCCGAAGCCCCACAATACAACTACATATATGACAATCCTCCGTTTGATAAGAAATTCGAGGGCTTTTTGATAGTGCCCGGTAAAACGAGTTTTATTGTTTTCTACTTGCTTGGATTTTTTTCCTTCCCATTTAATATGTTTGTAGGCTGCCGGGACATATAAAAAGGAAAAGAAAACAGAGGCGGCAAGGGTTAAGCTTAACACAATGGCAAAGGGCAGATAATAAATGCGCAGTTCCCCGGAGAGAAAAATAAATGGGGCAAGGGCCGCCAAAGTTGTTAGGGTTGAGGCGATAATGGGCGGGGCAATTTCGGAAACGGATTGGGAAATCTCTTTGCTTGCTTCATTTCCTGCCGTATCATTTTTTTTATGATTAAGTTGTTGATTCTGAGAAGGGGATTCTTCACTCCACTGCGTTTCGTTCAGAATGACAGAATCCTTATCCTTTTTTATGGGGGAACAACTACGGTCGATGTTGTCATAGATAAGGATGGCGTTATCGACCATAAAACCAAAACCGAGGGCTATCCCGGCAATGGTCAGTAAATTAATCGTCAGCCCAAAGCTGCTTATACCAAAAAATGTTAACAGGATGGCAAGTAAAATGGCGCTGACGATTATTATAGGGGCGTTGAGCTGGCGCATACCAAAAATCAATAAAAGGGTTATCCCTAAAAATGAAATTATACTGCGCAGGGCCAGGTCTTTTAGGGATTGGCGCATTTTTTTACTGGCGTCATCCACAAGCAGCATTTCATTTCCGGGCGGTAGCCCCTTTTCCAGTTTGGCAATTATTTCATAGACAGCATCGGCTACGTTAATAGTATTGGCGGCATTTTCTTTTGTTATTTCTATCAAAGCTGTTTCACGCCCGTTTATCCTTTTTTTGAAACGCAAACGCTCATAGCCGTTTTGCACTTGCGCAATGTCTTTTAATCTGATAATTCTCGCTCCGGTTGTTTTGACAGGAATATTTCTCATCTCATTTAGGGAGGCGAAACGTTGTTTAACAATTAGCGGGTAGGTAGAATCTTTTTTCTTTATTAAACCACTGTTTACATTTTTTGGATTTATGATTTTCCGGATGTCCGAAATATTTATTTTCCACAGGTTCATTTTTTCAAGGTTTAGTAAAATTTCAACCACCGGCTCGCGGATACCTGAAATATCCACCGCGGCTACGCCCGGAACGTTGAGCAGGGAACGTTTGATTTTATCGTTTAATAAGCGGTGAAGTTTGTCGTCCGACAAAACGCTTAAAAAACGGTAAGTTAAAAAAGATTCTTTTTCCAGTTCCTCCGGGATATATTTTTGTAATTGGGGACGAAGTATTTCCGGTGGCAACCAGGATTTATAATCGGCCAGGATTTCGTTAAGCTGGAATTCAGCAAACTTCATATCCGCGTCGCGTTGAAAAGTTATCGTGACCCGTGAACTGTTTTTGGTAGAAACAGAGGAGACGTCTTTAATAGCCGGAACCTGCTGGATGCGCGACTCGATGGGCGATGTGACCAGCGCTTCGATCATTTCCGGTGTGCTGTTGGGATAGAAAGTGTAAATGGTAACTTTAGGAAACTCCAGTGAGGGCGAAAGCTCCAAAGGCAGGTTTATCATCGAGGTTATTCCCAAAATGATAATAACCAGGTTAAGGACGATGAATGAGACGGGGCGTTTGAGCCAGTTTGTTAGAAGTTTTTGCATTTAATCTATGAAAGGCGAAAGTAAAACCAGTATTTGAGTTGTCACAAAAAATACTACTTCAAAAATAGCTTTTTTGTTTTTTAACAAAGTTACAATTGTTTTTCAAATTCAGAAATAAATTTTTGAATTTTTTCTTGAGATTCAAAAATTTTTGACGCTTCTGCAACCCACATCTCAACAAAGTTTGCATTAGAATCATATACTAAAAAGGTATAATAAATATCTATGTTCTTTAAATCCGGAAACTCTGATAAGCTGGTTTGAATAATTCTCATATTCAACTTGTAAACTTTTTTATATTGCAAAAACCTGATTGGTAGTGAATCACCTAAGTAGTTAACTGTGATAGTTATATTAGTCCTTTTGGATAAATGACTCAACATCTTTAAGTGTGAAATTAAACACTGTTCACATTCATATTCATCAACAGAATATATAATCATTGGAAACGAAAGATCATTTTGAAAGCTTAATCTTTCAATATATTTCTTTAATTCTAAAGTATTTGCCGAGTTAGTTTTGTCATAATTACATGAGACAATAATCGATAATATGAGAAATAAAAGAAACTTTAAGTAAGTCATCACTGTCTTTTCTCGTTAAATTGGAAAACCAAAATAGTCGGATTTACTATTTCACCATTTGGGTTATATTTTTCTTTTTGATAAGACATATACAATAAATTTTCTTTACAAAATATTATGTTGCCAGGTGATTTAATTTCATTTTTGTTTAGAATCGAAGCATCTTTTTTGGATTGCGTCCTTAAATTTGTGTAAAAAGGCAAATATGTGAAAAATTGCCATGTCCTTCCTAAATTTAGTTTGACCAAAAAAACAAAGGAAAAAACATGGCAAACACAGAAAATCAAAATATAGGATTAGTGAAAGAAATCCAAAAAGTT
>JAJRVW010000140.1 GCA_024277115.1 Calditrichota bacterium | reverse complement strand
TTTGGATATGGAAATACTAAAAAATAAAACTGAACCGTGGGTCAAACTGGCGCGAGCGGTTTAAGTTCTGATTCCGCTACGCTTCATCAGAACTTAAACCGCTGGAAGAACAAAGTACACAACATTTAGGACTTGACTTCAATCCCAGCGTTTACATTTATTAAACCATATCCCTGATTGCCGAATGAATCGTCTAATGTGCCATCTTCATTATAAAGGTTCAGCAGAACATTATTGCCATTAGTTCCGGCAAGGTAAAATCGATCATCAGGAAGTACAGCAAGGTCATTTGAGGTTATAAAACCGGTAATTGGTGGAAAGCCGTGTTCTATAATCACTTTGCCATTTTCACCACAGCTTTCGTCGTTGGAACCATCTGTATTTAATCGTGCAATAAGAGTCTGATTGCTTGTACTCGAAAGATATCCCGCCAATAATATTTTTCCAGTAGATTGAACACCGATGGCACGGCAACGGTCATCGGAATCGCCCGTTTCAAAATTGACCGTACTATAACCGTTGTTGCCAAAACTGCTGTCGATGATGCCTTGCGGTAAAATTTTTATTGCTACAAAGTCAAAATTCCATGCTTCTGGTTCTACCGTTCCGGCTATAATAATACTGCCGTCAGTCAATACTTTGTGATCAAAGAATTCATTTCTGTTACCTGCGGGCGGGAAATAGGCAGTGCCATCACTATTAAAGCAGGTATCTAAAAAATCGTTATTTTGCCCATAAACGATAGTTGTAGCTAAGATGGAAAGAAAAAAGGTAAGTGTAAAAATGTGCAGCTTTAAAATCCGTGGCATATAATTTCTCCATTAATAATTTACGTCCTTGTTTAAATTGGAGAGGAGGATACAATTAATATGCCAAAAAATTACTGATGATATGGTGTGGTTTTACTGCTGATCTAAATTAAGTGTCGGTTCTGGGCGACATATTTGCCGGGAAAGTTGTCGCCCAAAAGAGACACTTTACTTGCTATTCTGATTTTATCATTACCAGCAGCATTTTAAATGCTTCCACTCCTTTTAAAGCGTGTGGTTCATTCGCAGGCATAATTATCATTTCCCCGGCGGTTAAGGTGTGAACATTCCCTGAAATTGTAATATCAGCCTGGCCATCCAATATCTGGACATATGCATCGAAAGGTGCAGTATGCTCGCTTAGGCCTTCGCCTTTATCAAAAGCAAACAGTGTGATGTTGCCGCTTTTCTTTGCCAATAATGATTTACTTACAACAGAACCATGCTGGTACTCGGCCATTTGATCTAAGTTTTGTTTCTCTACATTGATACCCATAATAACTCCTTATTTAGATTGTGATTGGTGTGGGCCAATCGATTACTTTTAATAAAAAATGCTACTTTTTAGATTTAAAAAATCCCGGATACATTAATATGACCCCCAAGGCCAGGCACAAGGTGAAGCCGGCCAGTATTTTTACATTGTATAATAGAAGCCATCCGCTAAACTGAAAACCAAGGATAATTTCGGTTGCTATAAAACCTGCCATAAACAGGGTCAATCCGATTTTAGTGATGATTCCTCGAAAAGATAATATTTCTTTTTGAGCTAGAAAGGCAATTAAAAATGTACTTACAAAACCCAGCATAATTAAATGAATAAACGCAATTACAATGGCATGATTAGAAAACGCCAACTTGGTCAGTCTCGGGATAATCGAGAGAAATTGTAAAACTGTTTTTAAGCCAAAAGCAAACAAGAATAAAATGGCGATTGTTTTTATTAATGGTGAAACAAATTGAATAAGTTTCTTGGATCGTTTGTTGAATAATAAGCGTCCCAATAAATACAGGGAATTTATCTGCAATATGGCGGAAAGGGCAGCAAGTGAATAAATGAGAGAACTATTGGACAAATCCAGGATAGATAAAAAGTAACCGGGAACCAAAGCATAAGCCATGTAAATTAAAAACCGCTGTGCAAACTTTATGTCATTACCGGAAAACTGTTTTTCAATAAGTTTAAAAAAGAGGGCGAAGAGTGCAAAAAGTATCCAGCCGTTATATTGAAAATGCATATAATAATAGATGGCCATTTTATACCAATCCGAACCGCCCAAACCTGCGGCCTTTAAAATGCCCACAGCCCAGGGGCCAAATGTTGAAGCAAACAATGCCCACAAAGCAATTTTTAAAAATGAATTTGAAATCCTTGCTGATTCTTTGCGTTCCTGTTGTTTTAGGGCCTTAAAAAAACTAAAGATAAACCAGTAACTTGCAATCTGCGAAAGAGAAGAGGAAACGATGGAATACAAGCCATAGGCCTGGGCCAGAAAAGAGATAAACATTACAAATATCAGCACATGTGTGATTATAATTTGCAGGTTAAACTTGTACTTTGATATGGATTCTTTATCTAAAAAGGAGTTGATCAGCAAAATCATAAAAGTAGGATAAACCCACCCTAAAAACGCTGTATGTGAATGCGTATGCAATAAGTGGGTATAAGGCAAGGGTAAGCCCAAAAAAGTAGAACGCATCATCAGCCCAATAAGTGCGACGAGTATAAAATAAAGATAGTTAAGCTTAAACCAGTTTGTATTTATCATAGCTTTTAATTTAGGGATGATTATTTTTTAATAAAAGGATTTATTTCACACAGGTCAAAGTGAATTGATTTTAATTTTCCCCCGGAATAATTCTATTTTCCCATCGCGTTCCAATTGTTTTAATAAGCGTGAGATTACTTCACGGGCAGTACCTACTTGGTTGGCTATTTCCTGGTGGGTTAAGCTGATTTCTGAGTTTTCATCTTGTGTGTTTTGCAGGAAAGCAACCAGGCGTTGGTCAACACTTTTAAAAGCAACGGCATCGACGATACTCAATATATCGGTTAAACGCAGGTTATAAAGATCGGTAATAAAGGTGCGCCAGCTTTTATACTTGTCGTGCCACTCACGTATTTTTTGATCACTTACAAGGATCATCGATGTGTCTTTTTCTGAAACAACAAAGAGTGAATCCATATTTGTAAAATTCTTTTTAAGACAGGACGTAATGGAAATAATACAACTTTCACCGGGGTTGATATGGTACATTAAAATCTCTTTGCCGGATTCATCGCCACGTGTAACTTTTATCGAGCCGCTCAATACAATGGGTGTATAGCGCATAGTCCCACCGGAAGATGTAAGGTCTGTATTCCGCTCAACAGTTACTTTTTTACAACGCTTAATTTCTTCCAAAAGGCCCGGCTCAAATAATTCTGTAATCTGGCTATTTAATTCTAAAGCGCTCATCCTGCACCCTCTTTTTTTCCTGATTTTATAGTATCGCCATTTCTCATTTCCAATTCAAGCATTTTAGATTGTTAAATCCAAGGCTTCATACGCTTCTTTTTCAAGCTGGGCCCTAAATTTTGGATGGGCAATATTTATAAGGGCTTTTGCACGTTCGCGCAGGCTTTTACCATACAACTCGGCGATGCCATATTCAGTGATTATATAATGGGCATGGGCGCGTGTTGTAACAACCCCGGCGCCAGGCAACAACATCGGTGAAATACGGGAGATTGTATCATTTTTAGCTGTTGAGGGCAGGGCGATTATTGCCTTACCGCCTTCGGATAAGGAAGCGCCACGAATAAAATCCATTTGCCCGCCAACGCCCGAATAAATTTTTGGCCCGATTGAATCGGCACAAACCTGGCCGGTCAAATCAACCTGAATAGCGCTGTTTATGGCTACTGTACGACTGTTTTGTTGGATTACATGGGTGCTGTTTGTATAGCCGACATCCAGGAAAACAACTTCGGGGTTGTCATCAACAAAATCGTATAATTTTTGCGAACCCATGGCGAAACTAGTGACAATCTTGTGTGGATGTTTTGCTTTATAGCGATTGGAAATAACGCCCTTTTCTACAAGATTTAAAATCCCATCGGAAAACATTTCAGTATGGATGCCCAAATCCTTGTGATTGTCCATGGCCTCAAGGGCGGCATCAGGAATGGCGCCAATACCCATTTGCAGGCAGGAGCGGTCTTCAACAAGGTCGGCAATAATCTTTCCAATTCTTGTAGTGACTTCTGTTTGCTTAGCCTGATTATGGATATGGATGGGGATGGCTTCTTCGTAAACGGTATCAAATAATTCATAAGGAACAAAACTATCACCATGTGTACGCGGCATATTGGGGTTGATGTGGGCAACAATTTTTGAAGCTTTCTCAATCGCCGCAACGGTGGCTTCAACGGAAATTCCCAAACTGCACAAACCATGTTTATCGGGCGGTGACACATGAACGAGCACTGTATCGACTTTTTGTGTCCCACGGCGGAATAATAAAGGCACTTCGGATAGAAAAATCGGGATATAATCCGCATGACCGGATTGTACCAGTTTACGTGTTGATGTACCAACAAAAAAACAGCGGTTGCGCAGGTGGCCTTCAAGTTCTCCGGCTTCAATATCCGGCTGTTCTGTATGCAATTGCATTAAGGTGATATTTTTTTTAGATAGCGCGTGTTTATACAAAGCTTGTAACAAAACAACCGGCGTGGCGGCCATGGCGTGCGTCCAAACAAATTCATCTGATTGAATTATTGAGATAGCTTCGTGGGCGCTTTTACATTTTTTAGGGCGCATTTTAAAGTCCTTTTGGGTTCAAATTATCCAGTTTTATACCAGGTTAAAATATGTCCTGTAATTTACGAATCTATTTTCTCATTTGGAAGCGAAATTTTGAGTTTTAATCCACCCAAATTAGGTAGGCACATCTCCTGACAGCTTACCGTTTGGATAGGAGCTGACTCCTGTCAGCGATGGTTACAAAGATTTGCAGATTGTCGTCCTTAAAAAGGGCTCCTACCGATTTGTTGGCAAATATAGCAGTAGAGGCAGGAGCTGACTCCTGTCAGCGATAGTTACAAAGATTTGCAGATTGTCGTCCTTAAAAAGGACTCCTACCGATTTGTTGGCAAATATATGCAGTAGAGGTAGGAGCTGACTCCTATCAACGATGGTTATAAAGATTTACAGATTGTCGTCCTTTGGAAAGGACTCCTACCGTTTTGTTGTCCTTAGGAAAAGGCTCCTACCTTTAAATTCCAATTTGATTCTTTGGGAATCTTCTCTAAATTTCATTTTTCATTTAACCGGGAAAACTGATGAGAGCTTTGAAGATAATACTTATTTCGATTATACTTATCCTGTTTGTTGCAGGTTTATCGGGTTATATTTTACTTGAAAACTCTGTTGCACCGTATGAAGGAACACTTTCACTAAACGGTGTTTCAGAAAATATTGAAATTTCATTCGATGCAAAGGGTATCCCGCAAATCTGGGCCGAGGGGGAAAAGGATGCTTATTTTGCCCTGGGCTGGCTCCACGCCTCGGAGCGCCTTTTCCAAATGGACATGACTCGGCGTATCGCCCAAGGCCGGCTCTCGCAAGTGCTGGGCGATGTTACCCTGAAAATGGATATTGAGAGCCGCAAGATTGGCCACTCACGATTGGCCCAAAAACAAATAGAAAACTTAAACGTGTCCAATCGTTCCCGGCTGGAAGCTTATTCGGCTGGCGTAAATGCTTTTGTGGAAGAAACGGCAGCTATGCCTTTTGAGTTTTATTTGCTGGGTTATGATTTTGCGCCCTGGACAATTTTTGATTGTCTGACCATCTTAAGTTACCAGACCTGGTATTCTGATGCCCTGCAAAACCGGGACCAGTTTTTTGTGGAAATTACCTCCGGGATGGGCTTGGAAAAAGCAAAATCCGCCTTATTTGATTATCCACAATGGGCGCCAACCACCGTGCCTGCCCAAAGTAATAATCACCTTTTGCCCGATTTTAAAAACAGTATCGCCGAAGCCCTTTTTAAAGAGGGTAAAATCCCTTTTCTACTAACAAACGCATCCAACTCCTGGGTAACATCCCCCAACAAAAGTATAGGTGGCGCTGCAATGCTGGCCAGCGACCCACATCTTGAAACGGGGCGGATCGCACAATTTTGGTATTACGCTGGCATCCATATAAAAGAAAAAAATATAAACGCCTTGGGGATTTCATCCGCCGGGCTGCCATTTATAATAATGGGGCATAACGGGCAGGCGGCATGGGCCTTCACGGCCGGTGGTGTGGATGTGACCGAGTTTTATGAGGAGCAAATCAATCCCCAGGATTCCACTCAATATAAAACTGAACAGGGCTGGGCGAATTTTGAAACCATCCTGGAGGAAATATTAATTTCCGGCAAGGATCCTTTGCGGTTAAATGTTTTAGTCGGCCGTCATGGCCCTCTGTTTTATCAGGATAAAAAAAATAGCAAAGTTTTTGCAATCGATTGGGCCGGTTTTGATGCTGATTTAAACCAGGCTGTAGGATCGGGATTTGACCTGATTTCTGTCAGGGATTTTGAATCATTCCGAAAAGCGGTTACGCAATTTGGCGCCCTGGATGCCAACTGGACTTATGCCGATAAAGATGGCAATATTGGCTATCAGTTGGGTACGCCGATTCCTGTCCGACCTAATAACTGGCCTAATCTGCCTGTTAAAGGTTGGGAAAATGAGCGCGTGTGGCAGGGTTATTATCCTTTAGAGAAAACATCTTTTGCCTATAATCCGGAAAAAGGCTGGTTGGCATCGGCCAATAACAAACAAGCCGGCGCTGATTTGGGTTATGAGATTTTGGGCAATTTTGCCGCAGACCGCATTATTCGTCTCGATAAATTAATGGCGCTCAAGGAAAAATATTCAGTTAAAGATTTTATGGAAATCCAAAATGACCGGGTTGATGAAACATTGCTTTTATGGGCAAAAATTGTATCCGGCCCATTAAAAGATTTTGGCGCTGCCGGCGTGACAATTTCCAATAAAATTGAAAGCTGGGACGGGGACACGGGAATTGAATCAACTGAAACGGCCTTTTTAAAAGTTTTTCAACAGGTTTTTAAGAAAAATGTTTTTGCCGATGAGCTAGGGAAAAACCATCGCCAGATGGATAATATCTGGATGTTGGAATTAATGGACAAAGATTCGTCGGACTGGTTTGATGACATCTCTACGGAAGATCAAACAGAAACCCGTGCGCAAATCATAAAAAAATCGTTAAAAGAAACGCTCGAAATTACAGACGGTAAAAAGTGGGGTGATTTACAAACTTTTACCATGCAGCATCCTTTTTCGATTGTGCCCGTTTTAGGCAGCCTGCTAAATTTAAAGCATGGGCCGTGGGCATGGCCAGGCACGGAAGGGACACTTAATTCCTCTTTTGCATCCTATCGTGGTGGGAAATTTAAAGTTACGGTTGGGCCAAGCTGGCGGTTTATTATCGATTTTGCAAACCCGGATGCAGTGCAAATGGTTTTACCGGCAGGAAATTCCGGCAATCCAATGAGCCCTTATTTCCTTGATTTTTTAGAGGTCTGGAAAGCCGGAGCGTACTGGCAGGTTGCTTTAAGCCGGGATGCCGTTTATGCGGACAAGAGCAGTTTGCTGATCTTAAAAAATAAATCAAGCGAATAATGTGACACAATTTTAAACTTTATTAACTAAATTATACAAAGGCAAAAATGAAATATTTGTTAATCCTCTTTTTAAACGTTTTTTTCGTTTCATGCAGCTCAACACAAGAGACCATAGATTTATACGGCGAGACAATGGGCACGACTTACAGTATAAAAATTGCAGATGGCCGTATATCAAATGATAAAAAAGGGGTTTTAAAGAGTGAAATTGATTCCTTGCTCCATAATGTAAATATGCAAATGTCGACCTATATTCCGGAGAGCGCGATTTCTGTTTTTAATAAAAAGGAGGCAGGGGAGTGGCAGGACATTTCGGCTGATTTTTTGAAAGTGCTAAATCTTGCCCGACAGGTAAATATAGAATCCGGCGGCGCATTTGATGTAACCGTAGCGCCGGTGGTGGATTTGTGGGGGTTCGGTAAAAAAGAGGACAGGAGCTCACCGCCTTCGGAAGAAGAAGTGGACCATTTGAAAGAATTGGTCGGTATGGATAAAATTGTGATCGATGGCAAGCGAATAATGAAAACTCATGACAAAACGGAACTTGATTTTAGCGCGATCGCCAAAGGTTTTGGCGTGGATGCCGTGGCGGAATATTTATTAGGCCAAGGCTTTGAAAATTATTTAGTGGAGATTGGTCGCGAGGTTGTTGTTAAAGGCACAAAGCATGGCGATCCCTGGCGTATTGGTATAGACAGGCCGTTAATTGAACCGACGGTGAACCATCAATTTGAAGCTATTTTAAAAATCAAGAATGTGGCAGTCGCTACAAGCGGCGATTATCGAAATTACTTTGTTTCGGGCGATTCGCTTTACTCGCATACGATGGACCCACGCACGTGCCGGCCCATAATAAATGGCGTGGCTTCGGTTACCGTAATAGCGCCCAATTGCACTTTGGCCGATGCAATGGCCACGGCAATTATGGTGATGGGTACAGAAAGAGGGCTGCATTGGGTGGAATCAAAACCGGACGTTGAGGTGATGATTATTGAGCGGGTTGGAACGGATTTTAAAGTGAGTGAGAGTGGCGGTTTTTGGACTTTTGTGGAGGAAAAGGTACAATAAACGCTGGGTCAGTAGCCTTGATCGAGTATTTTGGAGGTATTATAGCTGCTGGCATAAGTGGTGGAGCAACTGTGTGCGGACTAGGTCTTGGGGGAGCAACATATTTTATAGAAACTGATCCAACAAAAATATCAATTGAGTGGTGACCAATGATGAGAATAATTATTTTAATAATGACAATTGTTTTATTAGGGCTAATATTGTTGCTGTTTAATTTAACGTCTCAAAGTGAATTATATTATGATATTACCAGATTAAACATTGTAATATTTTTAATAAATATTGTTTTTGTAGTGATAATGATTATTCCAAAGTTTTCTACTTTTTATGTAACTAAGATAGAGTTTAAAATTACAAATATTTTATACTTTTTAAGTAGAATTTTCTTTGCTTTTTTGATATTTAAATAAATACAAGTCAAGTCCTAAATGTTGTGTACTTTGTTCTTCCAGCGGTTTAAGTTCTGATGAAGCGTAGCGGAATCAGAACTTAAACCGCTCGCGCCAGTTTGACCCACGGTTCAGTTTTATTTTTTAGTATTTCCATATCCAAATA
>JAJRVW010000139.1 GCA_024277115.1 Calditrichota bacterium | reverse complement strand
GATGAAACCCTTTTTTCGATAAAAGGGCGCGTCGTTTTTGCCAATTTTAACGCGGCCAAAATTTTATCAGAAAAGATGAACAGCCTGCGTAATCTTGATACCGGCGGTGAAGAAGGCGTGAGCCCAAGTTTGATAAATGCCATGGGGCTGGTGGATGAAATTCTCCATTACATGCTTGGTATTTACAAAGATAAAGTTGAACCGGGAATAATGAGGGACATCCTTGGCCACGTCCAAAAAAAATATGGTAAAAATGATTTGGACAAATTGCTGGTTACCTTCGCCGAAGAATTTCCAAATAATGCGGTTTACCAAAATAAAATAAATGCCGTCGATTATTTAAATGGGCAAACAGAAGGCATCCAAAACCGGGAGCTGCTTATTGAAGAATTATTAGTGCAGTGGCTCCAGAACCAAAACAAGGCATACGCGCCTGTAAAAGAGTTAATTGACGACGCGCCCTTGAGACAATCTACTATTTTTGAGAAAGCTTTTAATAGCTTGAAAACCTATTTTGCTGGCAAGCCCCAACTGCCGGGAAGCGCCAAGTCTCTTTTGGAAATGTTGATGCAACCGGCACAACAACACCCGGATTCGGTTTACGACCAGCTGCAATATATCAAAGAAAACTGGGGCGCCGATATTGGAAAATTTGTATCGCGTATTTTGATTAGCCAGGATTTTTTTAAAGAAGAGGCCAAACAATTTATACCGGAAATGTTTGGGCATGAAACACAAATCCCCTCTTTTTCGGATAATTTGTACGAGTTTGAACCGGAGGCCTTTAGCGCCGATTTGGACTGGATGCCCAGTTTGGTACTTATCGCCAAAAGCACATACGTGTGGCTGGATCAGCTTAGCAAGCAATACAAACGCGCCATCACCCGCCTCGATCAAATCCCTGATGAAGAGCTGAACCGCCTGGCCAATTTTGGTTTTAGCGGCTTGTGGCTGATTGGTTTATGGGAGCGCAGTATTGCCTCGCGTAAAATAAAACAAATCAATGGCAACCCGGAGGCGGTGGCCTCGGCCTATTCCCTGAAAAATTATAATATTGCCGAAGACCTTGGCGGCTTTGTGGCCTATCAAAACTTAAAAGACCGCGCCTGGCAGCGGGGCATCCGTTTGGCCAGCGATATGGTGCCAAACCACATGGCCATCGATTCCGACTGGGTACGGGACCATCCGCATTGGTTTTTACAATCGGCTTATCCGCCATTTCCCAACCATACCTTTAATGGCCCTGATTTAGCGGAAAACGATGCTATGGAAATTTATATCGAAGATGGCTACTGGCATAAAAACGATGCGGCTGTCTGCTTTAAACGGGTCGATAAAAATACAGGCAAGGCAAGCTATATTTATCATGGCAATGACGGCACCGGCATGCCCTGGAATGATACGGCCCAGCTTAATTTTATGCTGGAGGAAGTGCGCGAAGGCGTGATCCAGACCATTTTGCATGTAGCGCGTATGTTCCCGGTAATCCGTTTTGATGCGGCAATGACCCTGGCCAAAAAGCATTATCAGAGATTGTGGTTCCCGGAGCCCGGCACTGGCGGAGATATTCCCACCCGTTCGGAACATGCCATGACCAAGGCCGAATTTGACCGGGTTTTCCCCGAAGAATTTTGGCGCGAAGTTGTTGACCGCGTTCAACGGGAATGCCCCGACACACTTTTGCTGGCCGAGGCTTTTTGGATGATGGAGAGCTATTTTGTCCGTTCTTTGGGCATGCACCGTGTTTACAACAGCGCTTTTATGCACCTTTTAAAAAATGAAGAAAATGCCAAATACCGTTTAATGATCCAGGATATTTTGAAATTTAACCCGCAAATTTTAAAACGCTATGTCAATTTTATGAATAACCCGGACGAGGAAACCGCCGTAGCCCAATTCGGCAAAGAGGATAAATATTTTGGCGTTTGCATGCTTATGTGCACTATGCCCGGTTTGCCCATGTTTGGCCACGGGCAGGTTGAAGGTTATCATGAAAAATATGGGATGGAGTATAAAAAAGCGTATTGGGACGAGGCCATCGACGCGCATCTTGTGGAGCGGCACCGCCGGGAGATTTTTCCTGTTTTAAAGAAACGCAAGTTCTTTAGCGAAGTCGACAATTTTCGGTTTTATAATTTTGTGGTCAATAATGCGCATGTAAATGAGAACGTGTATGTTTACAGTAATTTTTTTGACGGCCAGCGTGTTTTAGTCCTTTATAATAATGTTTATCAAAATACAGCAGGTTGGTTTAAGGATTCTGTGGACTATAAAAATGAATCCGGGGAATTTAAAAGTGACAGTTTGTTGCACGCACTCAGGCTGAACAATGGGGACGGTTTTTATACAATATTTAGAGAGCATATTTCAGGATTAGAATATCTGCGTAAAAACAGTGAATTGGCCGAACAGGGTTTGTTTGCCGATTTGGGTGGCTATAAATATCAGGTTTTTTTAGATATTGAAGAAGTGCAATCCAGTGCAGAAAATCCTTTTGACGGACTCTTTAAAAAGTTAAACGGCCAGGGCATTGCTTCCATTAAAGCGGGTTTGCATTAATTGAAAATTGAGCCAATCACGCAGGTTTTAAACACGTTTTATTCTGTGCGGAAAGAATTAATCCAACTTATTTTAAATGATTTTTCAATACAAAAAAGGGCGTTGGCTTTTAAAGCCCTGGATACGGCAAAAAACAAGGTCTATAAACTTGCCGCGATTTCTGAGGCTAAAGCAGCAAGTGGAACGTTTGACATGCCGCTTGAAAACCTGCATGAGATAAAAAATATTTTAAAGAATAAATCAATTGAAAAAACCACAACAGCTTTCTTAGAAAAACATTTCTCTTTGGACGAAGATCGTTTGCAACGTTTATTGGATTGTTTTTTTACAGTGTACCTAAACCGTTTTCTGCTCGACTCTTTTAAGCTAAATGAAAAAATATATTTTTATGATTATTGGTTGATCGCACAAACAATTAATAAGTCCGGTCATTTTTCCGATGATGATTTGGGTATGATCCGGCTTTTATCCTGCTATAATAATTGGGACCTTGTTTTTGAGGAGGCCGAATCCAAAACAAAATGGCCACAACTCTTTGAGATAGCTGAAATACAAAAATTTTTACAGGTAAATCAATTTGATAAAACTATTTATTTTAATAAAGAGCGTTGGTTTTATTTTGTAGAATATTTGGCTGTACATAGAATAATAAAATCGTTTCAGGTAAAAACAACACAGGCTGATAGTGTAAAGTATTTAACGGACATTGTAAAACAAGTTTCAGTTTTAAAGGATGCTGCCGAAAAATCCGGTTTTGAGCTGGAAAAAATAGTGATAAATCTGTAATACGCAGGTTAATCTTTTTTATTAGATTTTGTTTACTTGACAGGCTCTCATTTTTATAAAGGATAATAATGCAATATAATTTGGTTCTGGAACAAATCCCCAAACACCTGAAGCAATTTATTGTAGACCAGCATTATGAACGATACACGGCCCGTGACCATGCCGTTTGGCGCTACATTATGCGGGTTAATTTGGGTTATTTAAGGGATCATGCACATCCGGCCTACCTGGAGGGATTGCAGAAAACCGGGGTCGGAGTAGAAAAAATTCCACATATTGATGAAATGAATGCCTCTCTGCAAAAGATTGGTTGGAAAGCCGTAATAGTTGACGGGTTTCTTCCTCCCGCTGTTTTTATGGAGTTTCAGTTCCGCAAGATTTTGGCTATCTCGGCCGATATGCGTTCTATTCAGCATCTTTTGTATACGCCCGCCCCGGATATTGTGCACGAAGCAGCCGGACACGCGCCTATTATTGCCGATGAAGAATATGCCGCCTTTTTACAAAAATTTGGCGAATACGGCATGGAGGCTTTTTCATCCAAAATTGATATTGAAATTTATGAGGCTATCCGCCACCTCTCGATAATTAAAGAATATCCTGAAACAAGCACAGAAGAAATTGCACGGGCCGAAGACGATTTAAACAATAAGCTGGCCCGAAATACGCACCCGTCGGAGATGACCTTACTTTCACGGTTGCATTGGTGGACAGTGGAATATGGGTTGATCGGCGACTTGGAACAGCAAAAAATTTATGGCGCCGGCTTACTCTCATCGGTTGGAGAGAGTAAAAGCTGTTTAGGCTCGGGCGTTAAAAAATTACCGCTTACAGTAGAAGCTACAAATTATAATTATGATATTACCAAAGAGCAGCCGCAGCTTTTTGTAAATAAAAACTGGTCCGAGCTACTTGACGTGCTCGAAGAGTTCGCCGATACGCTCTCTTTTCGGATTGGTGGCGCGGCAGGTATTGAAACAGCCATTGAGTCTGAAGCTTATGCAACCTGTGTCTATTCTTCTGGGTTACAAGTTTCGGGTATTTTTTCCCGCCTGATAAAAGATAAAAAAGGAAACCCTGCCTATATCTCAACATCCGGCCCGACAAGTTTATCTTTTGGCGATATTCAACTTTCAGGACATGACACTGTTTATCATAAAGATGGTTTTGGATCGCCGGTGGGCAAATTGGCAGATGGCAAAACTTTAGAAAAACTGTCTCCACAGGAATTAACCACTTTGGGTATTACAGAAGGGGAAAATGTTCAACTCCAATTTGAATCCGGGATTCGTGTACAGGGGGTATTAAAAAACATAACTAGCATGAACGGGCAGTTAATTTTACTTTCTTTTGATAGTTGTACTGTGCTCGGTGCAGATAATAAACTGCTTTTTGATCCTTCCTGGGGGATGTATGATATGGCAGTAGGCGCTGAAGTCCCTTCTGTTTTTTATGGCACGGCTGACAAAGAAAAGCACAATGTCTATCCACCTAAATCGGACAATATTGCAATTCCAATTAAATACTCTGCGTCGGATAGAGTGTTGCATAATCTCTATGATCAAATTAGGAAAATGCGTGAGTTGGGTAAAATTGATCTGGCAAAATTAAGGGATATTTCTAAAAAATTGCAAAGTGATTATCAGGAAGAATGGCTTTTACGGCTTGAAATTTTAGAATTATTAAAAGAAGAAAATGTTGGTACAGATATTCAAGGTGGTCTTTTAGAAAAATTAGAAAATTTGTCGGGCCGGTCTGAAGAGTTAAGCGAGTTAATAAAAGGTGGATTACATCTGTTAGATAGATAGCTCGGAAAACATTGGGGCAATATTTTGATCAAAGAACGTATCAACATTATCCAGTTTATTTAAATCAAGGCGTACTAACTCTGCTGAAGTATGGTATTCGATGGGATAATTCGGGTAAATTTCCGGGGCGCTTTTTAACCGTGGTGGAATATCCTGTAAAAGCTCGATTAAAAATAAAGACTGGTACAAATAGGTCCGTGCCATATCAAACTCCCCACTTTGTGTAAGGCAAAGCCCTTTGATATGTGTAAACAGGGAGGATGAATTGTTTTGGGCGATTGCCAGGTTGATACATTTTAAAGCGTCTTCAAATTGGTTGTTATCCAAAAATAAAACAGCAGCAAGATAATTTATATATTCGTCGTTGGGATAATTTTCATAGATCGAAAGAATGTCATCGTTATATCTTTTCCGGTAGTCGATCCATGCAAATTTACTGTTTTGTTCAAATACATTTTTAATCAATTCCGGGTTAACATGCGTAAAGTCCGCTTCAAGTTTTTCGTAGATAGCAATAGTCCGGTCGAAAGAATAAGGCTCGTCATCCATAATATCGGGTGCGTTTGAAATAGGTTGGTTCATGAGTTTGCTAAGTTCTTCTTCATTGTTTCTCATAAAAATCTCGTTACCAATTTCAAAGATAAGAGAAATGGAATCTAACGTGAATTCAGTTCCATACGACTTTTGACAGTAAGTATCATAAATTTCTTTGATTGATCTTCGAATATTTTGCCGGGTCATAAAAATGTGCTCTCTTTTTTCAATTTATCCTGACACTATAATCGATATATTTCATGGAAATTTAAAAAAATGTAGTAGATGGTTAAAAATACTCTCAACTATTTGTTTCAGGGATTTGACTATAATCCTATTTAGCGTTTATTTTGACACTGCTATATGGGGGAATTAATGTCGGGGAAATTAATTGTAAATTCTATTTTGCTAATTTTTGTGCTTATGCTGCGGCCATTATATACTCAGGAGAAACCGAGTGTGGTTTGGCATGAAGTAAATGAAGGTAAATGGACAAAGCTGTACTTAAAAAACAGTTTGTTCCCGCATTCTTCCAGGCAAGGTACGCACAAATATAAAGGCTTGGTATTTACAAAAAGCTTAAATTATAGCGATAGTTCTGCGGTCATTTTTATTCCCTCCGGCTATAAAACTTTTGAAGGTAAAAATGACTTAGTTGTTCATTTTCATGGCTGGAATAATGAAGCTGTAAATGTGATGCACGATGTTAATTTATTGCCTCAGATGTACCGGTCACAGAAAAACGCTATTCTCATTATTGCGCAAGGCCCAAAAAACGCCATGGATTCTTCCGGTGGAAAAATAGAAGAACGCAATGGCCTTAAAAAATATATTCGGGAAATTTTAACCAAGTTAAGGGCTGATGGCCAAATTTCTACAAGCCGGCTCGGTATGTTGATAATCAGCGCCCATAGCGGTGGCTATCGTCCGGCCATATTGGGTTTGGAAAATGGCGGCCTTAAAAAAAATATAAAAGAGTTGTATTTATTTGACTCGTTTTATGATTTAACAGATAAAATAATTCCCTGGCTTAAAGCCGATAAAGACAATCGTTTGCGTAGTATTTATACGGAAAACCTGGCGCCGGAACATCAGGAGTTTTTAAAGCTATTAATGATTAACGGGCTGACTTATAATAATATCCTGGCCAAAGAAGTTAAAGTAATATTGATGGGAACCAGGGCATGCCATGATTGTGTGATGGATGGCAATTTTGAGAAACTGTTAAAAATGAGTTATTTAAGAGATATAAAAAGGTAGTTATTGGAAATTAGGAGTATGAATATGAACACATGGATCAAATCAATTTTAGTGACAATGGTTTTTGCGGGTTCTGTATTTTCACAGGGAAAGATGACTGAGTTTAATGCCGGGCTTTTAGCGCCCAAGGATGCAAAAAGTGGTTTTTATGGTGGGGTCAATTTTGGTCGTATGGTTGATGAAAATATTGGTGTAAGCTTAGGCGTACATGTTTATTACAGCAGTTATACAAAGGAAGAAAAAGTTGGGGCATCGAAAGACGGCCAAATTGTAATTTCTGACAAAGCCACCAAGCTTGACCAAAGTGCCACACTTATCCCACTGTTTTTTCAATTACATTATACAGGGCCAATTACCCAAAGTATGGATTTAAAAGTTACGGCCGGTGTAGGCTATGAGTTTTTGTGGAATTCTGTCACAAATTTTGACGAAGGTAAAGATGCGACAGATTTTTTTAGTGGGTTTGGCTGGAATGTTGGCGCTGGCATCAGTTTGCCTATTAGCCGCGCTTCCGATTTTTATGGCGAAGTATTTTATCATGGTGGTGCGCCCTCACGCGAGGCAGGAAAAACTAAAGAAGGCTTGCCTGTCCGTTCTGAAATTGACATGGGCGGCTTGGGTGTCCGTATTGGTTTAAGATTATACTCATTTGGCCTTTAATCTTTTTTGGTAATACCGGCATGATTTATACCCGTTTCTCGCTGAGGCGAGGGCGGGGTTCTTTTCTGTAAAAAATATTGTTAGTTTTTAAAATACGAAATAGTGCTCTGAAATATTTTTAGGCAGAAAATTCGTATCCTAAAATTATAATCGAAATAATGCTTGTCCTGTTTTATGAATGAGTCCGGGCTTAATAGTTTCATAAGTTGACTGAACGGGCATTTACAAAGGCTTACAGGTAATTATATAATTATTTTCTCTTTTGAGAATGGACTCATGAAGACTTTTAAGAATCTTATTTTACTGCTTTTGCTTCTCCTTTTTATTGCGTGTATCCCCCAAAATAAATCAGCACAGGATGCAATTAATATTCCTGTTATTAAAGTTTTACTGGCCGAAATAAATAATGCCGACACCCTCAATTTTAATGGCACCTATTTTCTGGAAACAGAGGAAGCCCGTTATGAGTTTGGCCCATCCAATAGTACAATCTATATTCAGGTTTTAAAAAACGGATATAAAATTTACAATGAAAAGCGGCTTTTCCGGTTTCGGAAATCGGATCGGGTAGAACTGGTGCCTGCTGATGCACGAGCCACAATTCAACTTAATAACGGCGAGTACTCCGGACGTTTTTCACTTTTTAGTAAGGATTCTTTAAGCCTTTATTTTGTAAATCAAATTGATATTGAATCGTATTTACAAGGTGTCGTCCCTGCCGGAATATTTACCACTAATATTGATTATCTCGAAGCAATTAAAGCACAGGCAATTTGTGCCCGGACGTATGCCTTAAAAAAGATGGATGAACGGAACCAGAAACCCTTTCATGTATTTGCCGATGTTCGCGACCAGGTTTATGGCGGTGTGGGGAAAAGGACCAAACTTGGCGACTTGGCTGTTTTGGAAACACAGGGCAGTACATTACTTTATAATAATGCCCTGGCCAATACATTTTTTCATTCGTCTTGTGGTGG
The DNA here is from genome assembly GCA_024277115.1 of Calditrichota bacterium. Lineage (GTDB taxonomy): Bacteria > Calditrichota > Calditrichia > Calditrichales > J004 > JABFGF01. The sequence continues at coordinate 16,799 of JAJRVW010000139.1, read as the reverse complement.
TGTTTTAGAAGATGCGTCCGATGTGTGGCAAGGTCCGCAATTGCCCTATTTAAAATCACAACAAGATGTGATTGGTAAAGAGTTTGCTGATGGTAAATCACCATATTATCGTTGGATCAAAGAGCGTACTGTTTCTCAACTGGACACAATGTTCAATTACACATTTGGTACAACATATTTAAATAAACCGGTGCAGGATACAATGGATATTCCTTTGCGCATGCGTGTAACGGAAAGAAGCCCAAGTGGGCGTGTCACGAGAATGATTGTAAATTATGGAACGGACCAGCATGAGTTAAAAGGCTACGAAATAAGACGGTTTCTCGGTTGGCCTGGTGGGAGTTTACTGCCCAGCACATTATTTAAGCTGTCTTCCAGTGACACATCAATAATTATCAAAGGTGCAGGAAACGGACATGGTGTGGGCATGTGCCAGTATGGTGCAATGTATAAAGCACAAAAAGGCTTGCAATATTATCATATTTTGCAAAGCTATTTCCCCGGTACTGTTTTGAAAAGGGCTTATTAAAACGATGATCAGACAATTTAAGAGCACCCCTAAAATTTATATTCTAGTAGTAGCGGCGATAATTTTTAGTTCATGCAATCCGCAAGGAATCCGTCGCTCCCGTATGCAGGGCGAAGAAACCATGGCCAAGCCGGATAGTTTTTTATATTATCAGCCAATGGCACTAAGCGATTCTTTTTTGGATAGCCTTAAAATTGAAAATGATAAGGAGCAAGCGTTAAAAGTACGTCTTATTCCGCCACCACCGCCGCCTGCGCCCAAAACGAAACTGGTGGAGGGATTTCGTGTACAAACATTTGCCGGACTCGATTCGATAAATGCGCTGTACCTGGTTGAAAGGTTAAAAGATACGGTAAAAGACTCCATTTACTTTTTTAAAGAAAACAATCTTTATAAAATCCAGTTTGGGGATTATCTATACCGCAATGATGCCGACTTAAAAGTGATGGATATCCGCAAGTATGGCATTAATGGTGCCTGGGTTGTTGCCCGGATGATCAACGTGCCTATTGTTGCCGATAGTTCCGGTTCAATAATTCCGGCAGATACAGTTGCCTCGGTAAAAGATGCCCCTTTTAAAATTCAAGTGCTGGTGACGTCAGATTTACAAAAAGCAAAGAACCTGACAGACCAGTTAAAAAATCAATTTGAGCGGCAAAGTTATTTTATCACATCGGGCCAGCTCTACAAAATTTTTCTTGGTAAGTTTATTGAGCGGGCAGACGCAGAAAAGGTTTTGGCCGAAGTAAAAAATGCCGGTTACAAAGATGCATGGCTTGTTTATAAAAAATAGTCCGGTTATTTCATTATTGAAGTGTTAGAGTCGAAATTTATCAAAAAGAATTTTATATCGACAGGGTTAAAAATATTATGATCCAAAAATTTTACTATAACTATAAAGATGTTTTAAAAGCGCCACGTATAGCCATTGGCCCACAGCGTATCTATATCGCAACCCTGGGTGTTGCCCTTGCGCATACGGCCTATTTTTTCTTCTCATATCTGGCCCTGACTATGTCCGGCCACCAACTGGAAACCATTTGGGCCGATTATGGTTTGTTCCCGTTAATTTTTCACTTTAGCCTCACACAAGGTGCATTAGTGGTTGGCTGGATTGGTTTTATCGTTACATCGTTTATAGTCTTGCTTACAAGTACAGCTGTATCGCGGGCAGCTTATATGTACCTGCGCGACAATTATTTTTATACCAGCAAGCAGGCTCTGTTTTTTGCCCTCAAAAGAAGCAAGTCGATCATTTCTATTTATTTAACATTTTTGTTTTTAATTTTGCCTTTTATTATTGGCGCGGCAATAATGGCGCTATTGGGACGTATCTCCTGGTTCGGTGAAATTTTGAATGCCTTTGCCACATTGCCCTATATTTTTGCTGGGATGGTTTTGGTATTTATGAGCATTTGCTTTTTTATCTCATTTTTTCTGGGGCCAGCCATCATCGCCTCATCCGAAGAAGATGGCTTTGGCGCAGCGGTCCAGTGTATGCACCTCACCTGGGGGCAACCCTGGCGATTGGCTTCTTATGGTTTGCTGACTTGTGTGCTGCTGGTAACCGGGATCGTACTTTTTGCTTTTGTCGTAAAAATTGGGCTGATAATTTACTCGATTCTATTTATGCCGCTTATGCACTCCCTCGCGCCCATCCTTAATAATGCACTGTATTATGTAGAGGTTTCCATCGGTGGGCTTGATCTGATAATCCGCGAGGTTATCGGTGCTGGTGGCTCAAAAGTCCTCTATTTAAAACAGCATTATACAGCGGTAGAACTCAGTGCGTCTGAGTCCATTGCATCATCCATAGTTTACTTTTTCCTAATGATTGCCGCCTATATGACCATCGCTTATGGCCAGGCGATTGTTAACTCTGCATTGACCATGTCATACATAATTTTTGAAAAGAAACTGTCGGGAAAAAGTTTGCTTAAACGGCAAGACAGCGAACTGGTAGAAGATAAAGAAGCATTTGAGTTTAATGCAGATGCCAACACAAAAAACCTGAGTACGCCCGAATAGTAAAAAGATAAATTGTGATACGGTCCCTGGTCCTTAATTTTTTTACTTAAACTAGATACCTTCCAATAAAATTCCCATGCTCTAATGGCAATGCCAGGAAATCCCTTTGTTTTATCTGTGAACGTATTCGTGTGCGCGACTCCCCGTTTTAGTGTGAATATGCAGAAGCATGACTAAAAAAAAGTCCGGGTTTTCTTATGATGTAAAACATTTATTGGTAAAAATCCAAAGAATGGATATTGGCCACCGATAAATAGCTTAGGACAAATCAGGAGACAGAATGGGTTTAAATATTGAAATTAAGGCGCGTTGTAAAAATCACAAAGCCCTGGAAGAGGTCATGCAAAAAATGAACTTTCCGTTCGAGGGTGCCGAGCACCAGACAGACACATTTTTTAATGTACCGAACGGCCGGTTAAAGCTGCGTGAGTATAATAATAAAAGCGCAGTCTTAATTCCCTATATTCGCCCGGATGTGAGCACACCACGAAATTCCGATTACGTGCTTCTGGACGTAAAGGACCCAAACCAAACCATTGATATTTTGGAAAATATGTTTGGTCTGCGCCTGGTTGTAGAAAAGAGTCGAAAAATTTATATGTATGACAATATTCGCGTCCACCTCGATCGTATTGAGGACCTGGGCGATTTTATTGAATTAGAGGGTGTAATCACAAATCCATCCCAACGGGAAGAAACGCTCCAAAAAATCGAACTGCTAATGAATTTATTTGAAATAAACGATGATGATATTATTTTGAATGCCTACGTTGATATGCTTGAAAAAATGAAACTGGGAAAAAATGAGCTATAAACTTCAAAACCTTTTAAACCTATTTGGAAAAGAAAACAAGACACCTCAAAATAGTATGTCCGATTTAGAAACGGCTACCTGTGTTTTATTTTTAGAGTTGGCCTATGCCGATTTTAATGTGGCTCCAGAAGAACAACAACTGATCCTTAAAAGCATGGAGTCCCTCTTCTCCCTTTCTGGCGACGCACTACAAGAGTTGATAAAAATTGCACAGGAAAAACGAAATCAACGCGCCGATATTTGGCTTTTCACCAATTTAATAAAAAATAATTTTAAGCATGAGGATAAAATTAAAATCCTGGAGATGCTTTGGGCCCTTGTTTATGCTGATGGTTATATGGATAAATACGAAGAAGCCCTTATGCGAAAAATTACCAGCCTGCTTGGTTTGGCGCATGGTGAAATGGTTGAAGCAAAATTAAAAGCGAAGAATAAAAGTTGATTATCTACTTGCATGATCGAAGGCTATAATATGGGACTAATAAAAAACCAAATAGATAAGTTGACAGCGGAAGATAAAAAGGTACTTTTAGAAATCTCCCGTAAAACGCTCGAAGATTATCTCAAAAGCTATGAGCGTCCAAAATATAAAGTCTATTTACCAAACCTCTTAAAACCCCGGCCGGTTTTTGTTACCCTGCGCGACAAGAATACAAACGAGTTGCGGGGTTGTCGCGGTGGCACGAAGGCCGATGCGCCATTATTAGAGGGCGTTATAAAAATGACCATTGCCTCGGCGACAGACGACCCGCGGTTTTCGCCCCTTATCCTCGAGGATATCGCAGATGTAAAAATTGAAATAAATGCCTTGACCTTGCTGCAGCCCATAAACCCTTTTGAGGTTGAAGTTGGAAAACACGGTTTGATGATAGTAAAAGGGCTCCAGGCCGGGCTCCTTTTACCTCAAGTACCCGTTTCGTATAAGTGGGACCATAATACATTTTTGAACCAGCTTTGCAAGAAAGCCGGATTGCCGTACGAAACATGGCGAGAAAAAAGCGGCGTAAAACTTTTTGGCTTTGAAAGTGAAGAATGGGGCGAAAAATAGGTTTATTTTTTTTCGGCTTTTTTTGCAGCAAGCAGGGTTTTCCACGCTATTACAGTTTGGGGTTCATCGGGTGCAGTAATTGAGTCGTCGAGTAAATATATAATATCCTGAAACGGGATTTTTTTCCTGCCATTAACAAACAAACCGCGTACCATGGCAACAGCGTGCAGCTTCCCATCTGATTTAAACTGTTGTTCGATGTACCAGTATTTTTCATCCCAGGCGATTAATCGCGAATGTAAATAAAATTTTTGAAAAGGTTTTATCTCTTTAAAAAAAGAAATCTCCACCGAAGTAGCGATGGGCAGCCATTTCTTTTTGAAAACCTGTTTAAAAATCCCCGCTTGCCCGATTAGATGTGTACGGCCTAAATCCATAAACGACAAATAGCGCGCATTGGTTACGTGCATATTGTAATCACAATCCATCGGCCAGGCCCGGAGGGTCATTACTGATTCTTCAAGAGGTGGTTTGTGTTTTATTCCGAGAAGGGAAATGAGCAGTTTTATAAAACGAAAATAAAGGTTCATATTTTAGAAGGTTTTAAAATGAGTCAATCATTGTTTATATTCCTGCATCTATTTAATTTTTCCCCAAACAACCAGGTGGCGGTCGCTCACCACTTCGATATTTAAAGAATCCAGTTCTTCTTGCTTCAGTTGTTCATTTATCTCAGCGGGTGTGCAAGCGGCCAGTAAAGAGTTGTAAAAATCCATCCTTAAAACAGTCGGCTCGGTTGCAGAATATTGATTGACTATATTTTTTGCCGTTTCTCTATCATCAGGCCTGTTCAAGTCCATTATAAAAATAGCGCTGCCTGGTTGGGAAAACTTTTTTATAGTTTGCCACAGATAGAGTGGTTCGTGTAAGTGGTGTAGTAAACTGTTGCTGATGATCGCATCATAATTTTGTAATGGTAACTCTAAACCCGGGATAAACCCGTTGATAAATTGGAGCCTTTCACTTAGCCCGGATTGTTCCCCAATACGTTTTTTTCCCCGGTCCATCATCTCTTCAGCACCATCCACGCCATGGATTAGGGTTTTAGGATAAGTAGAAGCAAATTTGAACATGATATCGCCAGGGCCACAGCCAAGGTCGAGTATCGTCTCCGGTGCAGGTTTCCCTGAAAAGCGCTCCTTAAACAGGTCAAGAAAAAGGGAATTGGAATTTTCAAAATCAGCAGCGGCATAAGCTTGGGCCTGTTCTTTGTCGTTCATTAATTCGGGTTCTGGGATACGTTTCATTGGCTTCCTACTTTATAAATGAGTGGATACTAATTTATCTTTTCGTTTTATTTATTCAAAAGAAATTTTAGCATTAAAGTTTCAGCTAATTTTGTAATCCGGCGATTTAAAGATAATGTAACCTTAGGAAAAAAATGCATCAAAATAATAATAAAATTTAACAAGGAGTTATACAATGGCAAAAGTAAAAGCGATACATATAAAAGGTGTCACCTTTATGGGTGTTGGTGATAGTAAAAGCTGGGTGCCTATGGATGGGCCCGAAAGCTTTGGCGGGTCGGATTCGGGCGTACGTCCCAAAGAATTGATTTTACATTCATTAGCCGGATGTACAGGAAGTGATGTTGCATCCATTTTAAATAAAATGCGTCTACCTTTTACCCGGTTTGAGGTAGCGGTGAGTGCAGACATGGCCGATGAGCACCCAAAGGTTTTTACAAAAATGGAAATAGTGTATAAGTTTTGGGGCGAAAACCTTGATACATCAAAAATTGAGCGGGCCATTGATCTTTCGGAAAACACTTATTGTGCAGTAAATGCCATGCTTAGTAAGGCAATGCCGATAACAACGCGTTACGAAATAAATCCGGCAGAATAATTCTTAAAAAAGTCAAAGAAAAAGGCGTCCAATTTTTGTGGCGCCTTTTTTTGTGATATTTAAAGTTGGTTTAGGAGGTTGAATGTCCTTAGTTTGTTTATAAACCGAATCAACCATAAGCAAGGACACTATCTTGAAAAAAATTATTTTTATTTTATTTCTTTATTTTTCACTTCCATTAACGGCCCAAGTTACCGGTTTATCGGATTGGTCTATTTTTATCGATCCTGGCCATAGTCAAAATGAAAATGTAGGTATTTATAATTATTCCGAAGCCAAAAAAGCTTTACGGATTGCGCTGTATCTTCAAAATTTGCTCGAAACCAAAACCGATATTTCTGCAACATATCTCTCTCGTACAAATGATCAGCAACAGGTTTCTCTTTCACAACGTACAAGTTCGGCTAACAGCCTGGGTACAGATTGGTACCATTCCATCCATTCTAATGCAGGAGCGCCGTCTTCAAACTCCACTTTACTGCTTCATGGAGGCTGGAGAAAAAACGGCAATACAGTTGAAAAAACCCCTAAAGGCGGTAAGAGGATGAGTGATATTATGGTTGATCTTTTGACCCGTGGGATGCGGACTACTACCTCGGGAAATTATGCCGACCGTACTTTTTATCAGGGCTTTCCAGCCAACCATACTAATCAGTATCCTTATCTTCATGTCAATAGAGAATCAAACATGGCCTCGGAGCTTTCCGAAGGTGGCTATCATACCAACCCCATGCAAAATCAGCTAAATATGAATGCCGACTGGAAAAAAATAGAGGCCTATACCATTTTTTGGACTATCCTTAAATATCATGGATTGCCCCGGCCGAGCGTTGATGTCGTTACCGGTATTGTGCGCGATTTTGAAAGTGGCAAACCTGTAAATGGCGCAGTCGTTTCTATTGAGGATACCAGTTATGTAACGGATACATTTGAATCGTTGTTTAACCAGTATTCTTCAGACCCCAATCAGCTGGCCAATGGATTTTATTTTTTGGATGGCTTTGAGCAGGACTCGCTAAAAATTACAGTTGAAGCCGAAGGGTTTTATCCACAATCTAAAACGGTAGCCCGGATCGATACCTTTTTTACTTATGCCGATTTTGACCTGATCTCCAATATTCCGCCAATTGTAACAAGCACCTCACCGGTGGCCGGGGATACCAACGTACTAAAATTTGATAAAATTAAAATCAATTTTAGCCGGCCTATGAACACAGCAACAGTTGAAGATAGTTTTGAAATTTCGCCATTTGCGGACGGAAGTTTTAGCTGGTCGGCCAATAAAAAGCAACTTACTTTTAATACAACCCTGGATATAGAAACAGAATATACGGTTACCGTGAACCAATCGGCAGAAGATAATTACCAGCATAAGCTGGATGGAAATAAGGATGGTTTGGCAGGTGATGATTTTGTCCTGGTTTTTACCACCGGCCATGATGTCGTTGCACCTGAGCTTATCGAAGCCTTTCCCGTTTCCGGGCAAGAGGGGTTAGCGTTGCAACCGATCATTAGTTATCAATATGATGAGGTGATCGATACGCTTTCTCTTAATTCGGAGCCATTCGAATTGATCAGGGTCGATAATTCTGAACCGGTTACGGGGGCATTTCAGGAATATGTTGTAAACGACAGAACCGTTTTCAACTTTTTCCCAAATGAAAAACTTGCACCTTCTGAGATTTATAAATCACAGGTGCAATCTGGTTTAGCGGACCTGTTTGGAAATGAAACAGCGGCGATAAAAGTTATTTATTTTAAAACAGGCGATCAGGATGTTACTATAAAGTTAATCGACAATTTTAATGGTAATTTTACGGACTTCTGGTGGCAACCGAGCCAAAGTGGAAGTACAACGGGGATAAAAGAATCTACAAGCATAAGCACTGATACAGAAATTGTAAATTTACTTACGGCAAGTACAAAATCCATGCGCCTGGATTATGAATGGGACCTTGGTAGCGGTTCCTGGTTAATCCGCGAATATCTAAGTGGCGGCGCAGCCCGCAATGTTACTTTTGATATCAGCCAAAAACTTCAGGTTTATATTTTTGGCGACGGGAGCAGTACAAAATTCCGCTTTGCATTGGATGAGGGCACATCATCCTCCAATTGGACAGGCCATGAAGTTTCTACCTGGTTTACCATTGATTGGATCGGTTGGAAACGGGTTGAATGGGATTTGGCCAACCCGGATTTGGTAGGAAACTGGATTGGCAATGGCAAGTTGGATAAAGCCAAATACCGCATTGATAGTTTTCAGTTGACCTATGATAATTCAGTTGAGAAAGGCACAATTTATTTTGACGACCTGCGCGCAGTGAAACCCTTTACGGTTGTCGGCATTGAACAAGCCAATGACAATATTCCAAAAACATACGGCTTGGGGCAAAACTATCCCAATCCGTTTAATCCGGTTACAAAAATTGATTATACCGTGGCAAGCGCGGGCAAAGTAACCATCGATGTTTTTAATAATCTTGGGCAAAGGGTTACGGTTTTAGAAAACAGTTTTAAACAACCGGGCCGATATTCAATTTTCTTTGATGGCGCCAATTACGCGGCAGGCAATTATACAATCCGCATGCGTGTCAATAATAAATCTTTTGTACGAAAAATGACATTACTCAAATAATATTATCGTTACGAAAATGGGAATTAAAATGAAAAACATATGCATAGTTTTACTGCTTACCTTATCGGTTAACGCGCAAACTATAACAGTTGGGGCAATCGAACAATTAACAACCGAACAGCAAGGGCAGTTTTTCCATCCGGTTGCCGGACCCAATGGTGAAGTGCTTTTTAGCGGCGCCGGTTATGTGGGCCTCTATCTGCTTGAAGGGCCGGATCACATTAAAACGTTAAGTGAAGCCCTTGGCGCAGGCTATGAACCTACCTTTTCCGCTGATGGTAAAAATGTCTATTTTAAACCATATCGCTATGAAGGGATGAGAAAACTTTCGTCATTAGTGAAAAAATCAATTTCCGGAGACAGAGAAAAAATACTAATTAAAGATGAACGCCATTTTACATCGGCAAAAAGATTGCCCAATGGCGCTGTGGCCGTAAACAGGGATACCGGTCTTTATGTTGTAGATAAATCAGGCCCAGAGCCCAAAAATGCGATTGCGCCGGTAAGTGTATTTATAGAAAAGGGTAAAATAGTCCTTTATAAAAATGGCGAAAAGAAAACTTTAACACCGCTTGGCGATGGTTTTTATCTGTGGCCGTCCATCTCGCCTGATGGGACAAAACTTCTTTTTACCAAAGCCGGCAAAGGTACATTTATCTCCAACCTTGAAGGAGCGATTTTAGTGGAATTGGGTTACGCCAATGCCCCGCAGTGGTCGCCTGATGGAAAATGGGTCGTTTTTATGCGCGATCTTGACGATGGCCACCAAGTTTTGGAATCCGATATTTTTATAACTTCGGTTGATGGTAAAACAACAATAGCGATTACTGAAACGGGTGATCAGAAAGAAGTCTATCCGGTATGGGCCGCTGATAATGAAATAATTTTTGGAACAGAAAAAGGTGTTATTTACAAAGCAATCCTAGAAAAATAATAATAAATATTTAAAATAGCAAATGAAAAATATGTTAAAAAGAAACTGGATAATTTTATTCGCCCTTCTATTTTCTACGCCTGTTTGGGCACAATTTAGCGGCATAAAAATAATGGTAAATCCGGGCCATGGTGGCTATGATCCGGTTTTTGATCGCTATATTGCAAAAACAGGGTTTTGGGAGTCCGAAAGCAACCTGACTAAGGGGCTTTACCTGCGTGATTTACTTGAAGCGCGTGGCGCTGAAGTGATCATGTCCCGCACACAAAACCGTGCAGAAGACGATCTGCCCCTCTCGCAAATTTCGGCGATTGCCAACTCCAACGATGTGGATTATTTTCAATCGATCCACAGCAACGGTTTTCAGGGTACGGCAAACCGCACCTCCGTTTTTTGGGAGGAAAAAAGTAATGGCCAACCGGACTTCCCCGATGCAAAACGTATGGCGGAAATTCTCGACGATAAACTATTTGAGGTTAATTTTACAACAAGTACGGCAAATCATGGCGACCTCAGTTATCTCGGTTTTAACCTGGGTGTTTTACGAAGCCTGCAAATGCCCGGTTCTTTAACGGAAGGCTCGTTCCATGATTATATCCCCGAATCCTATCGCCTTTTAAACCTTGATTACCGCAAGCATGAATCGGTTGCCATTTTACGCGCCATGCTGCAATATTTTAGTCTTCCCCCGTTAAGTTATGGCGCATTAGCCGGCCTGGCAAAAGACAAATCTAAAACGGTTTCGTATGTGTATTCAGGCGGCAAAAGCAATGACAGGTATAAGCCGATTAATAATCTTTTTGCAAGGTTGTACCAGGGGCAAAACTTTATAGCGGATTATCATGGTGATTTTAACAACAACGGCTATTTTGTTTTTGATTCGCTCGAAGCAGGCGCCTATACGCTTGTTGTTGATTATGGCACGTATAAAACCGATACTTTGCAAATAAATGTAAATGCAAATAAAACGACTTTTAAAGAAATATTTGCAACGGCAGATAATCAAAAAGCCCCTTTGGTTTATTCTACTTTTCCAACGGACAATTTTTTCGGGCTAGCCACATATTCCTCATTAGAAATCACGTTTAGCCAGCCTATGGATGCAAACACAACGGAAGCGGCGTTTTCCATTGTTCCGGCGCTGGATGGCAATTTTGAGTGGAAGCAAGGCAATCAACTGCTGGTTTTTAATCCCACCGAGGCCTTTACGCCGCAAACAGAATATATGGTTTCAATCAATACCCAAGCCCAAAACAGTACCGGTAAAAATCTTGAAGAAACGTTTAGTTTTACTTTGACAAGCGCCGATTCGCATGACTATCCTTTGATAACAAAAACATTCCCGGCACAAAACGACAGCATCACCATCTTTGACGCGTTTGATATTTATTTTAACCAGGAAATGATCCGTGAGGAAGTGGAGCAGGCTTTTACAATTGATCCACCCGTTACAGGCGTGTTTAGCTGGGCAAATGATCAGCATTTTACCTTTACGCCCGATTCGCTTTCGATAAATACTTTTTACACGGTTACAATTTCCACCGATGCCCTAAATACTTTTTTGGTTGGCCTGGAAAACAATTTTCAACTGCACTTTAAAACCTACAACCGCAGTGATTTGAATATTTTAGATTGGTACCCTAAAGAGGGCGATGCATTTATCAGCACGCTTACAAGCTTTTATTTTCGTTTTGACGGGATTTTGAATACCTCCACTGTCATTACTAACCTTGCCTTGGTAGATGAAGCAGGCAATGATGTTGGGCGGGATTCGTATAAACTTGAAGAGCGCAACGGAGCCTCGGTTTTACGTTTTGACGCAGAACAACCTTTAAAGCGTGGCGCAAAATATACGGTGACGGTTTTTCCGGGTATAGAGGATGTGGATGCACTCACTTTAAAAGATACCTTGTCAATAACTTTTATGACGGATACGCTTAAATATGTTTCCGGCTCTGTGATCGACGATTTTGAAACGGATACAAAATGGCAAAATCCGGGCGAGGGACCTGCGACATTCAATCTTGATTTGGACAATTCAAATTTTGCCATTTCAGTGCTGGAAAAAATTAACGGCCAAAAATCTGCAAAAATAAACTATGTTTTTACCGCTGACAGTTTAGGGATTTGTCAGGTTTTAAGGGAAGAACCGCTTAGCTTAAGTTTTACAGACAGTTCATTTTTCGGTTTATGGGTTTACGGCGATTATTCGTTTAATACGCTGGAACTTTGGTATGATAGCAATGCCCTGCAAAATAAGTCGATTGTTGTGGACACACTGGATTATTCAGGATGGAAGTTTGTAAAAATCCCAACAAATTTATTTGATGATAATACTATTTTATTACACAGTATTGTTATCAGGCAACAGCCGGGCGCATATCCTGCCGGTCAGATTTTTATTGATGACATTCAACAGGATGTCATCACCGCTTTAGATGAAGAGAAGACCAACCCCTTTGTTTCGGATTTTATCCTTCGGCAAAATTATCCCAATCCTTTTAATCCCAAAACAACGATCGCGTATAGTTTAAAGGAAAACGCCACTGTGACGCTTACGGTTTATAACCAACTTGGGCAAACGGTAAAAGTGTTGGTTTCTGAAAGACAATTGGCGGGTTCACATACAGTTGTCTGGGATGCCTCCAATTTGGCAAGCGGGATTTATTACTATCGATTGAAGGCAGGTAAGGGATTTGTGAAAACAAAGAAACTGCTTTTATTGAAATAGTTTTATCATATATTTTATAAAAAAAAGCTGGTTCCTAAATTTATTGGGAACCAGCTTTTTTATTTTTATTGCTTCGCTTTAATTTCTTCAATCATCCGTGGGACAACATCAAACAAATCGGCAACAATCCCATAATCGGCAACTTTAAAAATTGGCGCCTCGGGGTCTTTGTTAATAGCCACGATATATTTGGACGATGACATACCGGCCAGGTGTTGAATCGCGCCGGAAATGCCCACGGCCACATATAAGCTTGGGGCAACGGTTTTGCCCGTTTGGCCAACCTGTTCATCATGAGGCCGCCAGCCGGCATCCACTGCCGCGCGGGATGCGCCATTTGCCGCACCAAGCGCCGAGGCCAAATCTTCGATTAGGTGCCAGTTCTCCGGACCTTTTAAGCCACGACCACCGGAAACCACAATATCCGCTTCCGTTACATCCAACTTGCCTTGTGCGCCCGCTACGATTTCTTTAACCACCGTTTTAAAATCAACATCACTGGCAACTGACTCAACAGTAGCACTTGTTCCGTTTTCATCTGCGGCATATACATTGGGGCGGATTGTAACTACTTTTTTTGCTGAGCTTAAATTAATTGTTGCCTGTACTTTGCCGGCGTACATGGGCCGTACAATTTTCAAATTATTGCCATCCAGCTCAACCTGAGTACAATCGGTTGCCATGGCGGCATTAAGACGGGATGCCACCCGTGGGGCCAAGTCCTTGCCCATAGAAGTTGCGCCTAATAGCAATACATCCGCGCCCTGTTTATCCATGGCGTCGGCCAAAAGTTTGGCATAACCATCAGGTGAATAATTTCCCAGTTTATCACTTTTATAGTGAACCACTTTTTCCGCGCCATATTTTCCAAGCTCTTCAGCATCTACATCGTTGCCAATTACGGCACATTCAAAATCAATACCCAGTTTTTTAGCCAATGAGACATTCTCAAAGGCGATCTTCCGTAGCTTTCCATCTTTATGTTCTGCAAAAACCAATGCTTTAATTGATTATTTTCCTTTCAAAAATTTTTATTTTCTTTTGATTTAATATGTAGCGTCATTCCGAACTTGATTCGGAATCCTTAACTTATTAGGCGGGATGCTGAATCAAGTTCAGCACGACGGCTTATTGTCAAGCATAACAAATTAAATAACCTTTGCTTCTTCGTTTAATAACCGCAGTAATTCAGGTACAGCATCAGCGCTATCGCCAACAATTTTCCCGGCGGCTTTTTCTGCGGGATAATTATACTCAACAACTTCCAGGTTACTCTCAGAAAGGGTAACGTCTTTTTCCTCGATTTTTACTTTTTTAGCACCCATAATACCTTTTAACGATGCATAGCGTGGTTCGTTAAGTCCCCGTTGTGCACTGATAATACAAGGCGTGGCACATTCAAAAATCTCGTGAGCGCCTTCAATTTCACGTTCGGCCATCACGGTTCCGTTTTCAACATTTAGTTTTATGACAACATTCACAGCGGGGATGTCCATTTTTTCGGCCAATAAAGACGCCATCTGCGCGTGGTCATCATCGATGGCTTGCTTGCCGGTAAAAATCAGATCATAATTTCCCTCTTTTAAAACAGAGGCTAAAGCATCAGCTGTAATACCGGGATCGGCAGGCGTGGAATCTGTTTTAATATGGATGGCATTTTTAGCGCCCATAGCCAATGCGCTGCGGATGGCCGATGTTACCCGGTCAGGGCCTAATGAGATAATGGTAATATTTTCCGGGTCGGTTAATTTCAACGCTTCTTCAACACCAAATTCGTCATAAGGGTTGAGGATAAAATTAATGTCGCTTTCAACGATGGATTTTTTATCATCGCTGATTTTTATTTTGGTTTCTGTATCCGGTACCTGTTTGATACAAACTGCAATGTTCAATTTTTTTCTCCTTTAATTTTAATTCTACAAATATTTTGTCCCGCTGGGACTATTTATTCAATTTTTTTTCTTAGTCTTAGTCGTGTTCATACTCAGTTTTTAGAAAATTATTAAAAAGCCAGTAAGAGAATGATCATGATAATGAAAATATTCGTCTTTTTACAATATTTACTACTCGGTCATAAATGGATATTCTTTTTCTTCTGTAATAAATTCTGAAATTTCTTTCAACACATCGTCGTTATTTTTATCGATCATCAACAAATTGCGCCGAACCCTGCGCCAGGCTTGCTCGCAAAATGTATTACAGATTTTAATTTCTTTATCACATTTCTCTTCGCCAATTTCCTTGATGCGCGTATCAACCCGTGAGATGGTCGCAATCATCGCATATAAATCAATTGCGGCATCGGCCAGTCGGGTGGTAATCATTTCCCGATAAATAATATCCCGGCCATGTTCCATTAAAATGCGTTCTACCGAAAAACGCAGGTTTTTGGAATAATTTTCAAACTGGGTCTTAGAGCTTGTCAGCGAAGGGTGCACTTCACGAATACGTTCGGTGATGATTTTATCTTTAACCCAATCCGTGGCAAAATCTGTCAACAGGCCAAATCCTTTAATTGGGTCTTTTAGGGCTTTACCGATTTTCTTGAGATATTCCCCACGTTCCTGCACGCCGGAAAGGGCGATAAACAAACGTAAGATTTCGTTGGTTCCTTCAAAGATCATATTTATGCGGCAATCACGTACCAGGCGCTCATAAGGATATTCCTTCATATAACCCAGGCCACCGGCCATCTGTAGGCATTCGTTCACGCCGGTCCAGGCGATATCCGTGGTAAAAACTTTGCACATGGCGCTTTCCAGTGAATAATCCACATCGCCCCGGTCAACCAAAGCTGTAGTCAGGTAAATCATGCTTTCGGCCACATAAAAATCGATGGTCATTTGGGCCACTTTTTTCTTGATCGCTTCAAACTCGGCAATATTTTTTTTAAACTGCTTGCGCTGCGTGATTTGATCCATGGTTGTTTTTATGATAAACTTAAATCCACCTAAAGTGCCGCCTGCCAAACCAAGCCGACCGGAATTTAACACCTCCATGGCAATTTTGAAACCTTTACCGCGTTCACCGATTACATTTTCCAAAGGTACTTTTACATCCTCAAAAAATATTTCGGTGGTGGAAGAGCCCTTGATGCCTAGTTTGGATTCTTCTTTACCTTTGGAAACGCCTTCCATTTCGGTTGTTACGATAAATGCCGAAATTTTTTCTTTGACCTCACCATTAATTTCAAGTTCCTCTTTGGCGAAGACCGTAAAGAAATCAGCGATCCCGCCATTGGTGATCCAAATCTTGCTGCCGTTTAAAATATAATAGCCATTTTCTTCGTCACGGACAGCTTTGGTTTTGATACCCGCCGCATCCGATCCCGCGCCCGGCTCGGTTAAACAAAACGCGCCGATCATTTCACCCGTAACAAGCTTAGGCAAATACTTCTTTTTTTGTTCCTCGCTGCCAAAAAGGTTTAAGGCCTTTATCCCAATGGATTGGTGTGCGCCAATCGTTAACGAAACAGAACTGTCCACCTCGCTGATGGCCGAGAGCATTTTGGTAAAGCCACCGGAACCGAGGCCAAAACCATCGTATTTTTCCGGGGTATTCAACCCGAAAAAACCAAGTTCCTTTAAACCGTCTATAACTTCGGTTGGGATTTTGGCGTCCAGGTCAATTTGTGTGGCATCGATTTTATCCGCTGCAAATTTATTAAAAGACTCAACGATCATTTTTATATTTTCGGCTTCTTCTTTATCCATTTTGGGATAAGGAAAAACCAGGTCTTCCATGATCAGGCCGCTAAACAGCGCCTTCGAAAAGCTGGGTTTTATTCCCGACATAGCTGACTCCTGTTTGACATAAAAATATCAATATTTATTTATACGCTGGTTTGCGTCATGCCCCGACAAAGCCGGGATTGTAAACCGAATTTAGTTCAGTATCCCCAAATTCAGGCAGTGGATTCTGAAATAAATTCAGAATGACGGTTTTACATTTTTTCTATCTGTCATTCTGAGCGAAACAGAGTGTAGAGAAGAACCCCTTGAAAAATATCAGGCACAGGATGACAAAGTTAATATCATAATACTGAATCTACTATAAAAAAGATGGATCGTCATTCAGGATTACGAAGTATCTCATCTGAAGCGTCCTGAAAAAGGTTGACTGTTTTTAACGCTTTTTAATGTGTTTTTTACATTAAAAAGGGCTGTTCTTGTTCTTGTTTTTCAGCAGCGCTGCTGAAATTTTTTTTCGGGTAATACGCCTTCCATTTTCGCTGT
>JAJRVW010000138.1 GCA_024277115.1 Calditrichota bacterium | reverse complement strand
TTTTTTTATTATAATGCTGGTGGCTATAGCGGCGGGGTCACACCTCTTCCCATTCCGAACAGAGAAGTTAAGCCCGCCCGCGCTGATGGTACTGTGCCTATGGTTGGCATGGGAGAGTAAGTCGCTGCCAGTCTTTTTTTTGGGCTACCAATTTTGGTAGCCTTTTTTTTTGTCAATTACAGGCAAGGAGCTTTTTATCTACTTGCCATTACAGTAAACTTTTCCTAAACTTCATAATTATTATTTAAAAACTAAAGAATTTAAAAATGAGCGAAATTGAAAATACTATTGCTAAGGCCAGGGTTTTATATGACTCAGCGAAATATGAGGAGGCCTCTAAGGTTTATTTAAAGGGTTTAAATAAATCACAAAGTATAAAAGAAACTGCCCTAATATGGGCAGAGCTTTGTTGGACATTTTTTAAAATGGAAAACTACCAACAAGTAATTGAAGCAGCTGAGAATGTACTTTCCTTTGATATTCAGTATGCGGCGCGTGAAGATTTATATCGCTTGATGGGCTTTAGTTATTCTTTTTTAAACAATGATGAGAAAAGCCGTGAGTTTTTGATAAAATCTCTTGAGATAGATAATACGTCTGAGAAACAAAAGTATATATTTTATGAGCTTGCTAAATTAGAATTTCGTAACCAAAACTACGAAGAATCACAAAATAATTTAGACCAGGTAGAAGAGTTTTTTAAGGAAAATGCAAAAGATTATTGGCTTTCTCTGCTTTTTTTTAATGGGTTTAATAATTATTATCAACACAAAATTGATGAGAGCGAAAGAGTCTTTAAGGTTTTGGTTGATAAAGCGGAAGACCCAATTTCAAAAGCTAATGGATATTATGGCCTATCTTATATTGCATTTGAAAAAAAGGACTTTGCGGAAACTGTAAACCTATGTGAAAATGTTACCAAGTTAAATGAGAAGTTTTTTGATATGGAGTCCCTTGGATTTTTAATGGCTGCTTCATTTTTTAATTTGGGACGGTTTGACGTATTTAAAGTTTATTTTGAACAGATGAAAAAAACATACTCAAATGGCCGATACTACGATGACCTATATAAAATGTATAAAAATATTCCCGAATCCGGTAACACGCCCAATATCAATTAAATGGATGTTCTTAAACCAAAAATATTTTCGCTCTCAGCATTTAATAAATTAGCCAATTATTTTAACTCCCCTAAAATACAGTTTCAGAATATTCATGGTTCTTTTCTTGCTTTCGTAGCTCAATTTGTAGCCCAAAAAAATAACTCCCCACTCATTTATATTGCAAACTCTCTCGAAAAAGCAGAACAGGTACATGATGATTTGGAGTTTATAAATGCTCACCAAAAACTGTCCTTTTTACCTGGTTTGTTTTTAGATCCTTACGAACAGTCTAATCCAAGGCCAGAATTAGTAAGCATGCGTTTAGAAGCGATGCAGGTTTTCCTTGAGGCAGATCAGTGGATTGCTGTTTCTACCTATGAAGCACTTTTAGAAAAATTACCTCTACCAGAGTCCTTTATTGATAAACAAATTTATGTAAAGGTTGGGTCTTCACTTGTGTTCGATGATTTAATTACGCAGTTAGATGATGCGGGGTTCTTACGTTCTGATGTTGTTGAACAAGTTGGGGAATTTAGTGTGCGGGGCGGAATTATAGATATCTTTGCATGGAATAATGAAGAGCCGGTCCGACTTGAATATTTTGGAAATGTAATTGAATCAATACGTACTTTTGATGTAATCACCCAAAGAACGACAGGGAAAATTGACGAGTTTTCAATTCTGCCCCACCTTACCGAAGATAATGCCGAGGTTTTTCTGCACGACCTTATCCCGGCAAACACCATTCTCTTTTTTGAAGACTCCGACGAGTTTTATGCCAAAATTAATAGCTTTTACAACTTGGCAATAACAAAATTTGAACGTGACGAAAGTTTAAAATTAACACATTCAAAGCCTGAACAATTGTATTGTAGCCCTGATTTTTTACGCGAAAAATTAGAATCATTTAAGCAGCTCAACACAAACCTGATATCAGATGACGCATATAAAAAAATTGATTTTAAAACAAAACCACACCCTGATTTTAACGGTCAGATAAAATTATTTATTGAGTATTTGACAAATAAAATTTCAGGCAAAAATGGCCGGCAATTTATAATCCAATCACATAGTATCGAACAAGCAAATCGCCTGCAGGAAATTGTTGAAGAAGAAGATATAATTCTTAATGCAAAATATGCCACCGGTACAATGCACGGTGGTTTTGTTTTAGATGAAATTGATCTTGAGCTTTTGACAGATCATGAAATTTTTAACCGATTTAAACGCCATAAAGCATACCGAAGTTTTAAAAGTGGCGCGTACTTAAGGCAGCTTGGTGGCCTTAATCTGTATGATTATGTTGTTCATATTGATTATGGAATCGGTCAATATATGGGGTTGGAAGTTTTAAATTATGGCAGTGTTAAAAAGGAATGTCTTAAAATTGTATATCGGGATGGCGACAATTTATTTGTCTCGGTCGACCGGTTAAATCGTGTTCAAAAATTTAGTACCGAAGAGAGCGGGGTGCCTAAATTAAGTAAGTTGGGGACAAGTGAATGGGAACGCGCCAAATCGAAAACAAAAGAATCCTTAAAGAAAGTCGCTGCAGAGCTTATCCAGATTTATGCGGGACGTAAAGCACAGAGTGGTTTTAGTTTTGAAGAAGATAATCATTGGCAAAATGAACTGGAAGCATCATTTGAATTTGATGAAACGGAAGACCAGATAAAATCCATTCATGCCGTTAAGAAAGATATGGAAAGCCCAAAGCCTATGGACCGTCTTTTATGTGGCGATGTGGGCTTCGGTAAAACTGAGGTTGCGCTGCGCGCAGCATTTAAAGCTGTGATGGCCGGTAAACAGGTTGCCGTTTTAGTTCCAACTACCATATTAGCTTTTCAACATTTTGAGACATTTAAAAAACGCGTTGTTTCCTTCCCCGTAAAAGTGGAAATGTTAAACAGGTTCCGAAGTGCAAAACAACAAAAGCTAATTTTGGAAGGCCTGGCCGAAGGCCGGGTAGATATAATTATTGCCACACACAGGCTTCTATCCGATGATGTACATTTTAAATCACTGGGTTTACTTGTTATAGACGAGGAACAGCGATTTGGTGTAAAGCATAAGGAGAAACTAAAAAAATACAGGCTTTCGGTTGATATTTTATCCATGACCGCTACACCTATCCCGCGAACACTTCACATGGCATTAATGGGTGCGCGCGATTTTTCACAAATTGAAACTCCCCCGCTTAACCGTATTCCTGTTCATACAGAAATTATTCAGTGGAACGACGCTAAAATTCATCATATAATTAAGCGCGAACTACAAAGGGGTGGGCAAATATATTTTGTTCATAATAGGGTGGAATCGATTCATGCCGTCAAAGAGGCCTTGGCTGAGATAGTCCCGGAAGCCAGGATTGCAATCGGGCATGGCCAATTACCAGAACGTCAGTTGGAAAAAGTGATGCTCGATTTTATGAGCAATAAATATGATATTCTTGTGGCGACGATGATCATAGAAAACGGGCTTGATATTCCAAATGTTAATACAATTTTGATAAACAGGGCCGATAAATTTGGCCTTTCACAGCTCTATCAGTTACGTGGCCGGGTTGGGCGGTCGGATAAACAAGCCTATGCTTATTTAGTCATACCGGGTATGGACAAAATTACTGAACTTTCCCGTAAACGATTGCGTACAATTCAGGATTTTACAGAGCTAGGTTCGGGTTATAAGGTGGCGTTAAGAGATTTGGAAATACGTGGGGCAGGTAATTTATTAGGGAAACAACAAAGTGGGTTTGTCCAAACGGTAGGCTTTGATTTATATTGTAAAATACTGGACGAAGCCGTTGCCGAACTAAGAAAAGGCAATGGGCTTATTGCCGAAGACACAATTAATCTATCGGAGCGGACGTTTACAGACCCAAAACTGGACTTGGATTTTGATCTATTAATCCCTGAAAAATTTATTCGTAATGAATTGGAGCGGGTTTCCATATATCATAGGCTCGTTAATTTTCGATCAATTGATTCGGTAGATCAGATGCGTTTGGAGCTGAGGGACAGGTTTGGTGTATTGCCTGAAGAAGTTGGTGCATTTTTAGAAGCAGTAAAACTTAAAGTTTTAGCCGGCTTTATGTATGCAAACCGGCTAATCTTGAATGGTGCGAAATTAAAAATAATTTTTTCACCTCAGGCACAGGATGATGACCAGTTTTTCAATGAAACTATTCCGGAGATCATGAACCAATCTATGACAGAGGTGAAGTTTTTGAACCAAAAGGACTTAGGTGTCCAAATGTTACTTAAAGGTGAGAGCCAGTCGGAACGCCTTGAGTTTGCAAAAAAAGTATTGCAAAGCATTGTCAATTGATACTACATTAAATGCTCTCAAAAAATCTATAATTTATATTGGTTAAATATAAATAATCTATTCGGAGGTTAGTAGAAATTATGCGCTTTTTTATATTCATTATCGTGTTGTTCGTGTTTTCGTCGTGCAATTGGCAATCCGATACAATTGCAGAAGTCGGCAAATTCAAAATCACAAAAGATGACTATAAATATTTTTTAGTAAAGAGATATGGGGAAAAGGATTCTTATAAAGATGTACCCAAAATCGAAAAAAATGCTATGATCGAGCAAATGATTATCCGCAAATTAAAGCTGAACGTTGCTTATGACCGTGGGATGGATAAAGACGATAAGCTTGTCGCGGATTACGAAAACCGTAGAGGGCAAATGCTCGCCAATCTTTATTTTGAGCGGATTATAATCGATAAGTTGTTTTCTGAAGAAGATATTCGCAAAGAGTTTGAGATGAAGAAGACCGAGGTGAAAGCCAGCCACGTTCTTATTAGTTTTAAAACAGCTGAAAACAGTATGAACGACCGGACACAGGAAGCAGCCCTAAAGCTTGCCAAGAAGGTTTCTAAACTTGCCAAAGAGGGTAAAAATACAATGAGCCAATTGGCTCTTTTACATTCGGACGATCTTAATGTAAGGGACAACGGTGGTAACCTCGGTTATTTTTCGTGGGGACAAATGGCCGAACCATTTCAGGAGGCTGCCTATAAATTGGAAGTCGGGGAAATATCTGAGCCCGTTTTATCCCCATTTGGCTATCACGTAATCCGTGTTTTTGATAAAAGAAAAAATTTGAGATATAATGAAAGTAAATTTGAAAAAGAGAAGGCTAAAATAAAACGTAGCTTATATCGCCAACATAAGGATTCTGCACGGGCGGTATGGTTGCAGCACATGGATAAGCTTAAGCGGGATGCCCATATCGTGTACTACGGAAAAAATGTGCCGGGGTTGATTGAAGCAAATATCAAAAGAAAAGCTACAAATGATTTTACAACTAAAAGTTTTACCGAAGCCGAGAAAAGCATTGAATTGGTAAAATGGGACAGTGGTGTATTTACATTTGGCGATTTGATAGATGCTTATGGAACGAAGGTAGGTAAATATGTTTCTACTTTAACTGATAGTAGCAAGCTCATGAAAAATGCAGAGAAAATAACCAGCCACAGGCTCGTGTTGGAAGCAGCAGAAAAAATGGGGCTGGACAAAGACCCCAAAATAAATACCGAACTTAAAAACTTCTTAGAATATACAATGATTAAAACACTGGAGACATCAGAATTAAGAGATAAAGTTAGGTTTAATGATGATGATTTACGGGCATATTACGAGAAAAACCCTTCCGAATTTAAAGTACCTGAAAAAATTGAAATTTGGGAAATTTTTATGAAAGATGAAGATCAGGCCAATATACTGGCAACAGCCATAAAAAAAGGCCAACGTGATTTTTTACAATCTGCACGAGCTGTATCGGAGGATAAATTTTATCGTAAAAAAAGCGGCTATCTGGGTTTTAGAAGTTTGAATGGCCGTTCCACGGTTTCTAAGGCGGCATTTGCGGCGGGTGAAAATAAAATTACCGGGCCTGTACGTTATAAGCGTGGATGGGCAATAATAAAAACCGGAAAAATTCAACCGGAAAGATTACGTACATTTAGTGAATCAAAAAATCAGCTTTCTCATAAAGTGCGTTCAAAAATGTTGCGCGAAAGGCAGGACGCATGGGAGAAAGACATGCTTGATACGTACAAGGTCGAAATTAATAAAGAACTAATCGATGAGATGTAACACTTTATGAAGAATATAAATTATTTGACTATATTTTCTTTTGGGGTACTTTTTTTGTTTGGGTGCAATAAAAATAATGAAATCCCGGCAGACCTTATCGCCCAGGTAAACGACGCTTACTTAAGAAAAGAAAATGTTAAAAACGGTATTCCTGCCGGCCTGCCCGACGATACAAAATTATCTATGAAAAAAATGATAATTAAACGTTGGGTAGAAAATGAGATTCTATATCAATCGGCAATTAAAGAAGGAATTCAGTGGACTGAAGATGAGCTTTTTTCAATCGAGAAATATAAAAAATCGCTATTGGTTCAACGCTTTTTAAATAACAAATTAAACAAAAACTATCGGGTTTCCGAGAAGGAAATTGAAAATAATTATGATGATAATCTAAAAGAATTTACACGAACAGAAGATGAGGTACATATTATTCATCTCTTAATTGAAAACCGCGATAATGCCATTTTTAACGAGATAAAAGAAGCGGACGATTTGAGACAGATTATTAAAAAATATTATTTTGATACACGCTCAACTTACGAGAGCCCAAATGGTGATTTGGGTTACGTCGCCGTTTCATCCCTTCCCGGTTTTTTGCAGAAAAAACTAAAAAATCTAAAAACGGGCGCCATATCAAGCTATGCTAAGTCGGAATTTGGTTATCACTTTATCCAGCTTTTGGATAAACAAAAAAAAGGTAGCGCAAGAGATATCGAATTGGTAAAAGATGAAATTGTGAGGCGCTTAAAGTGGCAGAAACGAGAACATGAGTATGAGCGTCTGATGGGTGAAATCAAAGGAAAATTTCAGGTCCAGACATATCTTAGCAAGGTTCAGTAAATAAGGAAAATTTAATGCAAAAAGTTAAAAAAGTATTTTTGGTCAGTTTAGCGCTTGTTTCACTCTCCTACGCCCAAAACCTGGTTGACGGGATTGCCGTTGTGGTTGGCAAAGAGATTGTACTACGCTCTGAGATTGAAAACCAGGTGCGTAATTATCTTATCCATAACAGGATTAATGCACAGGAGAAACCTCAGCTGGTTGCCAAGTTGCGCAATAAAACAGTGGATGCTTTGATTGAGCAAAAACTTATGTTAGCGCAAGCAGAGATAGATACGATTACGGTTGATCCCGAAATGCTGGACCAACGTGTTGAACAAAGAATTAAATATTTAATTGAACGCGTTGGGTCGGAAGATCAATTGGAGAAAACCTTTCAGGGCTCCATGAAAAAAATCCGCAAAGATACACGAAAATTATTAGGTGAGCAGTTACTTGTGGAGCAGGTGCGGCAGCAAAGGTTCCGTAGCATTAAAATATCAAAAAGGGAAGTTGAAGAATTTTATCAAACCTATAAGGATAGTTTGCCCAAGCTGGACGAAACGGTACAAATCAGTCATATCCTAAAAATAGTTTCTGCTTCGGGCGATGCAAAAGCGGAGGCATATAAAACTATTTTGGATGTAAAATTGCAACTTGAAAATGGGGCAAAATTTGAAGATCTGGCACAAAAATATTCACAAGATCCTGCTTCCCAAAAACGTGGAGGCGATCTTGGTTTGATAAGTCGCGGTGATTTTGTAAAAGAGTACGAAACAGTTGCTTTTTCGCTAAACGATGGTCAGGTTTCGGATATCGTTGAAACCCAATTTGGTTTTCATATTATAAAAATGGTTGAACGGCGGGGCGAAAAAGTCCATACAAAACATATTTTAATTATGGTTACACCAACTGAAAACGATGAGCAGCGTATAATCGATGAGCTAAATGCTATTCGCCAGAAGGCATTAAACGGAGAAGATTTTAGTAAGTTGGCCGTTGAGTATTCTGATGATGATAACGCCATAAAAGATAAAGGGCATTTGGGTACTTTTGAGTATGATCAATTGGTGGTTCCACAGTTTAAAGAAGTGATAAGCACTTTAAAAGAGGGTGAAATTAGCCTGCCCTTTAAAACGGATTTTGGCTATCATATTGTTTTGCTGGAAAAGCGAAAGGCTGCCCGTGTTATATCGCTCTCGGATGACTGGCAAAAAATTGAAGAAATGGCACGTAATTTTAAAATGGAAAAAGAGTATAAAAAATGGATCAGCAGTTTAAAAGAACGTGTCCCTATTAGCATTAAAATCGAATCGTAATACACGCCGGTTAATCACAATTTTCTTTAGAAAAATTTGAATATAATTTAGATTAATTGCTTTTTATCTGGTTCTCGAAATGATTTCAGAGATATTTTCCTTGTAATCAATGGATCCTTTTCTTTTGGTAAATTGATTACAAGTTTTATTAAAAAATCCCCACAATATAATTTCCCGTTTCAACTTAAAAGTCTATTCTTACATTTTTTAATTTTAAAATTAACTTTTCGTGCCAAAATATGCGAAAATGTGTCTGTTATATAATTTACAGGCGTAAAAACTTTCATGCCTCTTAAGTAATTCTACTTAAATCAATAAATAAAAAATTGGCTACGGGAACCGGTTCATAAAAAATGAGAGATATTCTTAATAAAGCCGTTACTAAATATAATTCCGCCGGCAGGGGCAGCAGTATTTTTTTACTTAATGAAGCACAAATCTTAATTGATGAGGCCCGGTCAAATAAAAGCCCGGCTTCAGAAAGTACATTCCATAAAAAATTTCTTCTTTTTTTGGAAAGTTTTGGAAGAAGTACCCGTGTGCTCTCGGAAGTATATTATAATGTGCGCGATAGTGGCAACGCCTGGGTTAAGCTAAGTGACAATGTTAAAGTTTTTTTACCGGAGCTGGACAAAGTTCGGGAAATAAACAATGTTACTGACTTTTTTGATGTAAATGACAGTACATTAAAAATAGATTCCCTTGTTAAAAATCGTCTTACCGGAAAAAAACACCATGCCATAACCTTTGAGCTATTTGGCTATTGCGATTATCTGATCGTCTTCAAAAACAGGACATTCAGTTCGAAAAAAGGTATTCACGTTCTGGAGACAACTATTAACCAGATAAAACAAATTAAACGGGATTTTGTCGCGTCTGACCAAAATAGATTAAAGGTAGAAAGCCTGGAACAGCAGCTGCTTATAAAAGACCGTGATTTACTGGTAACAGAAAAAAATCTAAAAAGACGTGTTTACGAAATCCACAATTTGCTGGAAATCAGCAATGAGCTTTACTCAATTTTAAATTTAAAACAGTTAATTAATTCGGCCTTGTTGATTATTGTTGGCCAGGTGGGGTGTCAGAAGGCTTTTGCCTTTTTATATGATTCTAATAATCGAAAGTATTCCAAGCGGTTTACAAAAGGGCTGGGGCCATTGGAGCTAAATGAGCTCGAAATCGTTGTGGAGCACCCCCTTGTCGGATATTTTGAAAAGTCTTATAAGCCTGTTTTAGTAGAAGATTTAAGGAAAGAGAGTAATTTAGTTGAAATCTGTGATCATCTGCTTTCATGTAAAATTGAATTGATTGCCCCTATTGTTTATGGCGATCGTGTTCAGGGTTTTATCGGGTGTGGCGCGCTGCTCTCCAATCAAAAATTTAGTAAAAATGAGATGGATTTACTCAATATCTTGATCAATATCATTTCAATCTCAGTTTCAAATGCGCATACTTACGAGGACGTAAAGAACCTTTCTTTAACCGATGCGATGACCAACCTGAATAATTACCGCTATTTTGAGGACAGGCTTAAAGAAGAAATTAACCGGGGACGACGTAACAATACGCCTGTTTCCCTGATCATGATCGATATTGACCATTTTAAAAATTACAACGATACGCTTGGGCACCAGGCGGGTGATGAGGCTTTGCGTAATTTAGGGTGGATATTAAAAAATACTGTGCGTGATGAAGATATTGTGAACCGCTATGGTGGGGAAGAATTTTGCATAATTTTGCCCGGTATCGAAAAAGATGTCATTCAGGTTTTGGGTGAAAGGTTGAGGGTAAAGATTGAAGAGTACCCTTTTTACAAAGAAAATGTCCAGCCTGGCGGGCGGATAACTGTTAGTCTGGGTGGCTCATGCTTCGATAGTGATGCAGATAATTTTGAAGATTTAGTTTATAAAGCGGACCAGGCTTTATACAAATCTAAAAATGGCGGACGTAATATGTTAACGGTGTATAGTGAAGATATATAATTGAATTTATCATCCCAATCCTTTATATTATTTGTCTCCAATATCTAAGTCTCGTTTAATCTTCGCATTAATGGAATATTTTACTAAAAATGGAATTAAAATTATATTAGATTAGCCTAGTCTGTTTAGTGGATTTTTAGTTTAATTTTTACCTTACAAACCCGTTACGGATTGCGTCCTTAAATTTGTGTAAAAAGGCAAATATGTGAAAAATTGCCATGTCCTTCCTAAATTTAGTTTGACCAAAAAAACAAAGGAAAAAACATGGCAAAAAGAGAAAATCAAAATATAGGATTAGTGAAAGAAATC
>JAJRVW010000137.1 GCA_024277115.1 Calditrichota bacterium | reverse complement strand
TTTGAAAACAGTGATTTAAGTTTGATTGCAGTCAAAAATACAGCTTTTAAAGATGTACATTTTCTTAGCTGTAAATTATTGGGCGTAAATTTTAAGGACTGTAATAATTTTTTTCTGGTTATAAATTTTGAAAATTGTCAACTGAACTTAGCTTCCTTTTTTACTTTAGGATTAAAGGGTACCGTATTTAAAAATTGCCATTTGCAGGAAGTAGATTTTACCGACGCCGATTTAAGTAATGCTCTGTTTGAAGGGAGCGATCTGCAACAGGCCGTATTTGACCACACTAATTTGGAAGGGGCAGATTTTAGGACCGCCGTTAATTTTTACATAGACCCGGAGGCCAATCCATTAAAAAAGGCAAGATTTTCACTAAGCGGGCTTGCCGGCCTGTTACATAAATACAAAATTGACATTGACTACGAATTTTAAAATTTAAATAAAAATGAAGGAAAAAGAGTAAAAATCAAAGAAAACTTTGCGCTTTTTCATTAAAAAAACTAAATTCAATGCTTTTTATCTGGATGAACATTTTAGGAGCTAAGGGGAGGATCAATGGATCTCAAAGAAATACGACAATTGATTAAAATGGTAGAGTCGGCCGATATAAGTGAGTTTGAAATCGAAGAAGATGGTAATAAAATCAAGATCAGTAAAAATGGCCCTGTAAATACAAATCAGGAAATGCATTATATCCCGCAAATGATGCCGCAAATGCAAGCGCCAATGACTGCCCCAGTTGTAGCACAAGGCGGAGAAACCGCCGAGCCAGCCACGCCTGTAAAAAATGATAACATTGTTGAGGTGCGTTCTCCGATGGTTGGCACCTTTTATCGTGCAGCCAGCCCGGATTCGGATCCCTATTGTGATATAAACAAAACCGTAAAAAGTGGGGATGTGCTTTGTATTGTAGAAGCGATGAAATTAATGAACGAAATTGAAGCCGAGGTGAGTGGGAAAATTGTAGAAATATTAGTGGAAAACGCCCAGCCTGTAGAATATAACCAGGCTTTGTTCTTAATAGAAAAAGCTTAGTTAAGATTTTGCATGTTTAATAAGGGAAAGGTTGATCACCGTTCCCTTTTTTTTTGTTAAAAATAGCAGAATTCAGAGATTATAAATCTTCCCTTTATGCTTGTAATGATTTATATTAAATTCTAAATTTAAAAGTTTAAAATTTATACTTCAAAATCGTGGGCTTTTATCCTGTGGACGGGATGTAAAACTAGGCTGGGTTCTGCTATCATGCTCTATTATACTTTATAAAATTAGTTTTGGATTTGTGAGGAGGGGATTTGTTTAAGAAAATTTTAATTGCAAACAGAGGGGAAATTGCGCTTCGAATTATCCGGGCTTGCCAGGAACTTGGCATAAAGACAGTTGCGGTCTATTCTGAGGCCGATGAAGATTCGCTCCATGTGCGGTTTGCAGATGAGGCAATATGCATTGGGCCTGCAAGAGGGATTGACAGTTATCTAAAACCGGATAGGATTATTGCCGCAGCAGAAGTTTCCGGTGCAGAGGCTATCCATCCCGGCTATGGCTTTTTATCCGAGAATGCCGATTTTGCTGACATGTGCGCATCGCATGGATTTAAATTTATCGGGGCGTCTGGCAATGTAATCCGCATGATGGGTGATAAGGCGGAGGCCAAAGAAAATATGATCAAAGCCGGTGTACCTGTTGTTCCCGGCAACAAAGGTATCATCACTGATATTGAAAAAGCAAAAGAACTTGCTGTAGAGATGGGTTTCCCGGTTATTTTAAAAGCGGTTTCCGGTGGCGGTGGACGTGGAATGCGCATTGTAAACTCGGTTGACGAGTTTGAAGTAAATTACCAAATGGCCAGTTCGGAAGCTGCGGGCGCTTTTAATAATCCGGATATGTACCTGGAAAAATTTATCCAAAACCCACGCCATATAGAAATCCAGATTATGGCCGACCAGCATGGCAATACCGTTTATCTTGGCGAGCGGGAATGCAGCATTCAACGGCGCCATCAAAAATTGCTCGAAGAAGCGCCATCAGCGGTTGTATCAGAGGAGCTTCGGGAAAAGATGGGCAAGGTTTCTGTGGCCGGCGCAAAAAAAGTGGGTTATGAGGGCGCAGGCACTATCGAGTTTTTGCTTGATTCAGACGAGAATTTCTATTTTATGGAAATGAATACACGTATCCAGGTGGAGCATCCTGTTACCGAAATGATTTATGACAGGGATTTGCTTAAAGACCAGATTCGTGTGGCGGCCGGTGAAGAGCTTGGCTATACGCAAGACGACCTGCAAATTCGTGGCCATGCAATCGAATGCAGGATCAATGCGGAAGACTGGGAACGTAATTTTATGCCAAACCCTGGTGAAGTAACAAGTTTTCATGTTCCGGGCGGGCCGGGCGTACGTGTGGACTCGCATGTGTACCAACGCTATAAAATCCCACCCTTTTATGATTCGCTTATTGCCAAGCTGATATGTTATGGTAAAACCCGCGAGGAAGCCATCAGCCGTTTAAACAGGGCGCTGGATGAATTTGTTATCGAAGGTGTGAAAACGACTATCCCTTTTCAGAAAAAGTTGATTGCCACGCGTGAGTTTTTAGAGGCGGATTTTGATACAGGATTGTTAGATCGCATAAATTTATTAGATAAATAGGGGGAGTTATGAATATTCCATCAGGATTAAAATATACAAAAGACCATGAATGGGCAAAAAAAGACGGTGATATCGTGACGGTTGGTATCACGGATTATGCACAAGGTGAACTTGGCGATGTTGTATTTGTGGAACTGCCGGATGTTGGGGACGAAGTAAGCCAGGATGAGACGTTTGGAACGATCGAAGCCGTTAAAGCTGTTGCCGATTTATTTAGCCCGCTTACGGGTGAGGTTGCGGAAATAAATGAAAGTTTAGGCGATCAGCCGGATATAGTAAACAGTGATCCTTATGGTGATGGCTGGATGGTAAAAATTAAAATTACGGATGAAAGTGAGTGGGACGGATTGATGTCCGATGAAGATTATAAAGGCCTGATCGGTTAACTTTTGTGTTGTAAATATCTATTTTAGGAAAGAATGCAAAAAATACTTATAGCGGATGACAATGAGGAAATGCTGGATACACTTTCCCGCATTTTTGGATTGTATAATTTTGAAGTTATTACAGCGTTAAATGGAAAAGAGGCTATAGAATTAACCGAAGTTGAGAAACCCGACATTATCATATTAGACGGAATGATGCCTGTGATGGATGGTTTTGAGGCATGCCAGATATTAAAAAAACAGGAAAGTACAAAAGAAATTCCGGTAATTTTTTTAACAGCAAATTTTATGGAATTGCGGGACAGGATAAAAGGCCTGGAGCTCGGTGCTGATGATTATTTGCTAAAACCTTTTAATTCCAAAGAATTGGTAGCACGATTAAAATCAATTATAAAAAGGGCGGAAACTACACGGAAAATTAAGGAAGAAAATAGGCAGCTAATAAATAAGAACAGCTTATTTGAAGCAGAGTTAAAAGAGCTGTTAGAGAAAACAGAGACTGCTAACCAGCTCCCCGTTTTTGATGCAACAACCGGATTATATAAGTTTGAGTTGTTCAAAGATCAGGTTGAAAAGGAGATTCACCGATCTGTCCGGTTTAAGAATAATGTCTCGTTAATTGTTATTAATTACGAAAATCTTAATAAACTGGAAGAGCTTCTCGGAAAACAACTCTTTAATTATATAATAATCAAAATTGCAAATTTTATCCTAAACAAAATACGGAATATCGATCTTGTTTCTTTTGATGATTTAAACAGCTTTTATCTATTATTGCCGCAAACAGACAGCAAAGGTGCAGAATCCACCGCATTAAAAATTAAAAATGCTATGAATGTTGAGGGCTATATTGATGAAGAAATTTTAAATACTTTAAAGTTTTCTAAAAAGAAGTTATCTGATATATCAAAATTGAAATTTTCCATTGGCATAGCGTCTGTAAATCAGTCCGATTCCATCACAAAAGTTGATGATTTATTTAGTACTGCCGAAAGAGGTTTAAGTAATTTTAGAGATTAAACTAAGCTAATAATAAAACAGGTATCAAAACTATGGCTGCAAAAATATTAATTGTTGATGATAATCCCAGTGTTTTAAAGCTTCTGAATATAAGCCTTAATAAGGCCGGGTTTGAAGTAGTTGAAGCTGAAAATGGTGAAGAGGCCTTTGAAATGGCCAATGAAAACCTCCCTGATTTAATCATTTCTGATATTATGATGCCACAAATGGATGGCCTGGAACTTTGTTGGATGATCCGTGAAAACTCGAAAATACCCATGGTACCATTTATTTTCCTTACCTCATTTGATGACCCGGAAACAGAAGTAAAAGGATTTAGGGCCGGTGCAGATAAGTACCTGAACAAACCGATAGAGCGTAAAGATTTACTCGAGAAAGTTAACGAGCTTTTAGACCGTAAGAAAAAGGTAAACGAAGTCGCCCAAAAAGAGTTGGATAACAAGGGCTTTGCGGGTGATTTAAGCGATCTTTCCATCGTAGAATTAGTACAGATGCTAAACTTAAATAAAAAATCAGGCATCTTAAATATTTCTGCCGAGGTTGATGGCAAAATATACCTAAAAGATGGACAGCTGCATGCGGCCCTTTGCCAGGACTTAACGGGTGAAGAAGCCGTTTACAAATTGGTTGAACAGATTGACGGAAAATTTAATTTTGAGCTAAATGAAGTCACCCTTGATCGTAATGTAGAAGTATCGACCATGAATGTTATTATGGAAGCATGCCGAATAATGGATGAAAAAAGGCTTAAAGGTGAAAACTGATTTTTTAAATATACCAAAATACAAATGGTCGCTCATTAAATACTTCGAAAATATACAGCCATTAAGCAGTTTGTAGATAAGTAAATAATAATTGTCAGAGAAATAGAAAATATTCTTCAGGAACGACCTAAAACCCACATTTTGCAAGATAACTCATATAAATATGTATAAAATTTTAATTTGCGATCCGCTTTCGGAATCGGCTATCAGCGTGTTAAAAGATGCCCCGGACGTGATATTTTCCCTAGCTCCTGCACAGGATGAAAAAGAACTCTCCAAAATAATTCCTGAGTATAATGCCGTAATAATCAGAAGCGCGACCCAGATATCAAAGGCCATAATTAATTCTGCAGAGAACCTAAAAGTAATTGGGCGTGCTGGTTCTGGCCTGGATAATATTGACACGGAATACGCGTCAAAAAAAGGTATAAAGGTTTTAAATACGCCTGGTACCAATGCCCCGGCTGTTGCCGAGTTGGCCATCGGTTTTCTGTTTTCATTGGCCCGTTCAATTCCATTGGCCGACCATAGTATGAAAGCGGGGAAGTGGTCAAAAAAAGAATTTGTTGGCATTGAGCTAAATGGAAAAACCCTCGGTCTTATCGGCTGCGGCACAATTGGAAAACTTGTGGCGCAGAAAGCCAGTGCATTGGGTATGGAAGTTCTAATCTATAATCGTTCTGAGGTGGAACTAAGTGGGATAGATGCAACGCAGGTTGACCTAAAAAAACTATATTTAAAAAGTGATTTTATTTCACTGCATCTACCATTGTCATCAGAAACAACAGGTTTTATAGGCAGCGATCAATTTAAATTGATGAAAGACAATGTGCGGATTGTAAATACAGCACGTGGCGGGATAATTGATGAAGAAAGTTTGCTTGAAGCCCTAGAATCGGGTAAAGTATCTGCAGCGGCAATTGATGTTTATCAGGATGAGCCAAACTTTAATAAAGCCCTGGCCAGCCATCTAAATGTAGTTGCAACACCGCATATCGGCGCATCTTCTTCTGAATCGCAAGAAAGGGTTGGTGTATTGATTGTTGACCAGGTGTTATAATATTTACGATCAAAATATATGTTCTTCTAAACCCGGTAAAATTTAGTTATATTAAAAAAAATTTAAGGGAGTCATTATAATGTTAAATAAAGAATTTAAACTAAAAATCGGCTTGGCGGAAATGTTAAAGGGTGGTGTAATAATGGACGTAACAAATCCGGAGCAAGCCAAAATAGCCGAAGATGCCGGTGCTGTCGCCGTAATGGCCCTCGAGCGCATCCCGGCGGATATACGCGCATACGGTGGTGTGGCACGCATGTCCAGCCCCAAAATGATCCGCGATATTCAAGCTGTGGTTTCAATTCCGGTTATGGCCAAATGCCGTATCGGACACTTTGCCGAAGCACAGGTACTCCAAACTTTGGGCATCGATTTTATTGATGAGAGCGAAGTGTTAACACCAGCAGATGATTTTAACCATGTATGGAAACATAGTTTTAAAGTGCCGTTTGTGTGCGGTTGTAGAAATCTTGGTGAAGCATTAAGAAGAATTGCCGAAGGTGCAGCGATGATCCGTACAAAAGGCGAGGCAGGTTCAGGCAATATTGTTGAAGCTGTCCGGCACATGCGCACGGTAACCTCCGAGATGAAAAAAGTACAATCGCTTGATGACCATGAGGTGGTTGCATTTGCAAAAAATATTGGCGCGCCTGTTGAGCTTGTCCAATATGTACGTGAAAGTGGCAAACTTCCTGTGCCTAATTTTTCTGCCGGTGGTATTGCCACTCCAGCCGATGCTTCATTGATGATGCAGCTTGGCGCAGAAACCGTTTTTGTTGGCAGTGGAATTTTCAAATCATCCGATCCTGCAAACAGGGCAAAAGCCATTGTTGATGCAACAACCCATTTTGAAGATGCCGATGCTGTTTGTAAAGCAAGTGAAGCATTAGGCGATGCTATGCCCGGACTTGAAATCGGTTCCATCCCGGAAGATGAGTTGCTACAAAAACGGGGATGGTAAGTGGCGGTAATAGGTATTTTGGCCCTGCAAGGCGATTTTGAAAAACACGCTTTAATGATTCAAAAACTGGGGCATGAAACAGTTTTTGTAAAAGATCAAATTGCTCTTAATAAGTGTGATCGTTTGATCATTCCCGGTGGCGAATCGACAACCTTTTTAAAACTAATCGATCGTTTAAACCTGCGTAAAGTATTGATTGATTTTGGTGCTGCCAAGCCTGTATTTGGTACATGTGCCGGGCTAATTATTTTGGCAAAAGAGGTAATCAACGATAATTTTAAACCTCTGGGATTAATTGATATCGAAGTCTCCCGAAATGCGTATGGCAGGCAAATTGATTCTTTTATCGATGATGTGAATCTTGACTTTAATGGTGCGAAAGAAAGCTATGAAGCCATATTTATCCGGGCGCCTAAAATTATAAAATGTTTTGAAGGCGTGCGTCACCTGGCCTGTCATATGGATGATATTGTAATGGCCGCAAATAAAAATATTTTAGTGGCATCTTTTCATCCGGAGCTAACTGACGACTTAAAAATTCACGATTTTTTTATCAATCATTTTGCCCGGGAAGGGCAGTAATTTTAATTTTATAATTCTTTTGGAAAATAAACCGATAGTGGTGTTTTGTACAACGCCGGATATTGAATCAGCAAAAAAGATGGCACACGCAATAGTCGAAAATAAGACAGCTGCCTGTTGTAATATTGTGCAAAATATAATTTCGGTTTATTCGTGGGAAGATAAAATTAATGAAGACGATGAGTACCTGCTGATTATTAAATCGCATAAAGAACAGTATTCTGGATTAGAGGAACAAATCTTAAAATTACATCCCTATGATTTACCGGAAATAATATTTTTTGATATTGATGGTGGTTATAAAAAATACATTGATTGGATCATCAAAAGTACAAGGTAGGTGAAATGGCTTTAAGTATTACCGAAATCGTGAATGACAACACATCGGGATCGTTCTCTTTGACGATGAATACGTTGAAGGTTTTTAGTGATTATTTGGACCAGGAGAAGGCGACAGAAACTACAATTGAAACGGTTTTTGAGGAGATTCACACAGCGTCAAAAAATTTAATCAAACACCAGTCTAATATGGTTCTATTGCGAAAATCGTGTAATACTTTTATCGCATATTTTAAACGGGCTCAGAAATCCGAAAAATTAAAAGCTGAACTTTTTGTATTATTGCAAGACAAGATAAAACAGATTATAGACGAATATAAAAAAAATATTGAGATTATTTCTCTAAGTGGTTCAAAAATAATTGCTAATTTTAATAAAATACTAACATTCAGTAACAGCACCGTTGTTAAACATATTTTTGAAAAGGCTGATTATCAAAAGCGGAAATTTGATGTTTTTTGTATAAAAAGCGATCCGCCGGGAGAGGGTACAAAACTTGCTGAAATACTTTGTAAGCAAGGAATAAAAACAACCGTCGTTGCAGATTCGCAAGCTGGTGTTGTTATGGATGACATGAATTTAGTTGTCGTTGGGGCCGATCGCTTGTACGAGACTGGGTTTGTTAATAAATCCGGAACATTAGCGTTGTGCCTGTTGGCGAGGCATTTCAACATTCCTGTATATCTTGCAGTGGAAACAACGAAAATTCTTAAAGAGAGCGAGCGGTCAATCAAAGAGATCGAGCGCGATCCAAAAGAAGTATATAATTCTGATGGGAATATATCTGTTATAAATAGTTATTATGAAAAAATCCCATTGAGTTTAATCCATAAAGTGATAAGTGAACAAGGTGTTTTTGAAACGCCGGAGTTTTCGAGTTGGTATTTAGGAGATTAAAATGGTGAATGGAACTTTTTATACAAAATTAAAATCCAAAGAAGTAATTGAAATCCCTGTTGAAGTTGTAGCCGGCCTCTCTCTTGCAGAGGGTGATAAAATAGAAGTTCACCTAAAAAAAATTAAAACACGGCGGATGGACATAAAAATTTCGAGGAACCCGTTAAGTCAAATTCTGGAAATATAATCAACCGTTTAAAATATTATAAAATAGATTTTATTACGAATGAAAAAAAATAGTACCGTTTTTATAGATAGCAGCGCCTGGATCGCCATCCTGGATAAAAATAATCCTAATCATGATATTTCCAGAGGTTATTATGAAAACCTTCTGAATAAAAGCATCCGCCTGGTAACAAATAATTTTTGCATAGATAATACAATTTCTTTTCTCAAATCAACAATTGGAGATGAGCAGGCTAAAAAATTTCTATCCGTTATTGATGAAAGTGTCCTCACTATAAATTTACGCGTGGATTGGATATCACGGAGGATACGCCGCAATGCCCTGGAGCTTTATTTGAATAGTTCTAATTCAAAATTAGCACTCCATCATTTTTACATCCAAGAATCTTTGAAGAGGAAACGGGTTGATTTTATTTTCTCATTTGACCCACTTCTGAAAGAGTTTGACTTTCCCGTAATGCCCCAAGATAAATTATGACAAATATTTTAATTGTTGGTATAAATGATATTGCTACAGCTTGTGCGATTAGATTATTCAGGGCTGGTTTTGGCGTTTGTATGATTGACCAAAAAATTACGTATGATTTGTTTGGTCACCATAATTTTAGCCCGGTCTTAAAACATGGCTCTAAATTAATTGAAAATGTAAAGGCTATTTCCTTTGCAGATTATCTGTATCATTCACAATCTGAAATCGATCTATCTATAAATAATTTTATTAATTTTACAATTAAAAATAGAGAGATTGCCATTATAAACACGGATGACCTGAAGCAGGTAAACCTGATGCAAATGGCGTATTGTATTAACTGTGATGATAAATTATTTAACAACCTCGAGAGCAAATTGGATGCTACTGTCATTTCGTGTGGTGGAGACAGGG
The DNA here is from genome assembly GCA_024277115.1 of Calditrichota bacterium. Taxonomy (GTDB): domain Bacteria; phylum Calditrichota; class Calditrichia; order Calditrichales; family J004; genus JABFGF01. Next base: position 2,536 of record JAJRVW010000137.1, on the reverse strand, counting down.
CAAAAGAATCGGACTATTTCATTGAAACGGATGGAATGTTACTGGGGCGTGTAAGGTACCCTTTTCTTGAGATGATAAATTCAGTTGAAAAAAGCGATGAAATGAATTCGGTTTTCAGTACCTGTGAAGGGATTTTTATTTCAAATAAATCACCTGGTGATGCTGTAAATAAAAATGAGAAGATAGGTAGTGTGGGAGAGACCGGTTTATTCTCAGGTTTTTCAGGATTTGTTTTGGGGATGGTGGCTGGCGGATTAATTGTGGGTGAGGGCATCGAACTTTTTAGATTGTCACGTAAACCAGCATCAGATTATACCCTGTTACCAGCTGAAAGCTATGCAGTAGCCGGCGGTGTTTTGGAGGCTGTTTTATTTCATCAAAGTTCGACAAACATGTGAATTAAAAACAGTAAAAAAACTAAAAAATATTATTGACAGAATAAAAAAATAGCCTTAAATTAAAAGCTCTATTGAAATGGAGAGCCAGTAGCTCAGTTGGTAGAGCAGTGGCCTTTTAAGCCATTGGTCCGGGGTTCGAGTCCCCGCTGGCTCACACTGGTAAAGCCTTGTAAACACTATGTTTGCAAGGCTTTTTTGTTTTGGGTCAATTCCTCTTCTGATTGATTTATGGCAAATATGTGGCAATCATTAAATTCACTTGGCAACCTGTTTAATATTTTCCTTTTATACGCTGAAGTCAGGTGTGAATATCTTTCAACCATTTTTAAACTACTGTGTCCTAAGATTTCTTTCAATGACATTAAGTCTCCACCATTCCTAGCGAAAGTTCTTTCAAATTATTTAAATCCAAGGCTTATTTACTTAAGTTAAGTTTGCCGCCTAACAAAAGGGAGCAAAGCCTTGGTCCCGCCACAGGCGGGATACAGATTATTCTTAAACAAACTCAAATTTAGTTACGATTGCCTCGACCGCATTGTCGTCAATGGCTACATCACTTCTTTTCATAAATGTAACAATCTGACCTACTATTTCAAATTCATTTTGGGGCATCTTTATGTCAGCCAAAAACTATTGCTCTCGGTAACAAAACAGTATAACAGGGAAATAGAAGCCTTCGCCCTGAAGGAAAAATTAAGTTGTGAGTGGGCCCGGAAAGGGGTGCGCAAAGAAGAATTCGTAAAAAAAGTACCGTGAACGCGTTGAGAAAAAGAATAAGTTCGGCGTTTATTATATCCTTAAATCAAAGGAAAACGAATCCACCTTCCGTGTGGCGCGCCCCAACCGCAAAGAGTGCGATGAAGATAATTATATAGCGAAGACCCGGAAACCCTTTGGGCATTATTATTTTTATGTCCATGATAAAATTTTAGGCAATATGAGCATCCGTGTGGCCAGTTATTTACCCTTTAAGGTTACCGTCTGGTTAAACGAACAACTATATCGAACGTTTTATAAAGAACAATTATAGCGCCAAAGGCCTCTATAAAAAGCGCGACAACGCCTTTGTCAACATCAAAGATTACAACCATCTATTAGAAGCCAAAGAATCTTTTACCCCCCGGTTAATCCGTGAGAGGATCGATTACTGGCTGGAAATACTTGGCCCCAAGTTGAAAAAACACCCCATACGTTACGATTATTTTATCGATCAGGTCGAGTACTGCCGTAATTTTATCTTTAAAAGCCATAGTTATTTAAATGAGTTGTTCAAGAGAAGCTGTGAGCTGGGCCTGCAATTAATATCAAGCGATAACGTCCGGCAGATATTTGCCTCCAGGGCCAGGGAAGAAGAGATCGCCAAAGGGCTTACGCGTATCGAAGAAGGCTATTATGTTTTTAAAGCGTGGTTTAAGCGCAGCAGCGTAAAGAAGTACCGTAAATTTTCTAACTTTTTAAGATATGAACTGACCTGTAATAATTTGCCCGATTTAAAACTGAAGAAGGCGCTGGAACACCTGCCTGTTTTTGAAGAGAAGGCAACATCTGTCTTGGATCGCTATAGTGAAACCGAAGCGGAGATGATGAACTGCCATGCGGATGTGGACTATTTCCAAAAACACGCCTCGCCGGTGATGGTTGGTCAGACCAAAATAGCGGGTTTACAGGTTTATCATGAGCGAACGCACCGGCTTTTGGAAACCCTTTTACATGACCACCGTGGAATCAGCGAGTGGAAAAGTATGGATGTGCGGCATAAAATAATAACCGATTTTAGTGTAGGGCAAGAAGGCTATAGCCGTAACCAGGTGATCTATGATATCCGGAAGTTAAGGGCGCATGGCATCGTGGAAAAACTGCCCAGGACAAACCGCTACCGCTTAACATCCTATGGTGTGAAAATCGCCTTGGCCTTCACATTGATGCGCAAACGGTTTTATGGCCCGTTTCATTACAGCTTGTTCGAAGGGCAGGCCGATACCAGCCTTGGCGGCACCAAATTAGAACGGCTTTACCGTCGGTTGGATTCAGATTTAAATGAGATACAGTATTACCTGGCAGGCAAACAGGCAGCATAGGCAGTAAAAGGCCTAAAAAAAAGTTATCCCGTATAGAACCGGGATTCAAAAGACGAAGAG
>JAJRVW010000136.1 GCA_024277115.1 Calditrichota bacterium | reverse complement strand
TACCGCTTTCTATTTCACCTATTACTTTCTGCTTGAAGGCTTCGCTATACCGATAGCTTATCGCTTGTGCTGACATGGGGGCTCCTTTGTTTTATATTTACAAGTTTACTAAATTCTGTAAATATAATCAGGACAAGACATGTCCCGGGTTTCCAGCACGGGCTCCGCTGGTTTGGAGGGGTTTTGAGAGCAATTGAAAATTAAAAAGGCACAATTGAGAATTAAAAAGCTTACAAGGTCTTTGGGGTTCATGGCAATATTCCAAATTGAAGAGAATGATTCAGGGCTGTGCTTCGACAGGCCAGTGTGACAAACTCGAAGTGAGAGGCCCATGCTTAAACCTTTTTTAGTACGTCGGGACAAATCTACAAAAAAATACCTTTTTTAAATAACCCTCTTTTTACATATAAATCAAGAAAATGGCCTTTTACAAACAAACTTAAAAACTTCGGCTACTTAAGATTGCCCGCAATCAGGTCGATTCTTTTAACTTGACTTTAAACGAGAACGCTTTAAATTATCGCGATTTTATAAACAATTATTTTCCTAAGGACAAGAATCTTCCTAAATTAGTATTTCTCATTTATATGATTGCAACGTGATCGACAATTTGGAAGCTTGAAAAATATGGAACTACTAAACCATCAGCAAAAACTTGAAATTATAAAAAGCCACACAGAAATCCCCAAACACATCGGTATTATTATGGATGGCAATGGCCGCTGGGCCAAAAAGCAAGGCCTGCCCCGTATCGCCGGGCATAATAAAGGGGTCGATTCTGTAGAAGCCGTTGTGGAGGGCTGCGCCGAAATGGGCGTAAACAACCTGACCATCTACACTTTTTCCGAAGAGAACTGGAAACGGCCACAATGGGAAGTTACCGCATTGATGCAGCTGTTGGTGGCCACGCTTAATAAAAAAGTGAAACGCCTTGTAAAGCAAAATGTACAAATCCGTACCATCGGCCATTTAAACAAATTGCCGGAACGGGCGCAAAAAACCATGCTCTCGGCCATCCAAAAAACTAAGCGCAACACCGGTCTTATTTTAAATGTGGCCCTTAGCTACGGGGGGCGGCAGGAACTGATCGACGCATTTAGAAAACTGGCCCAATATGTAAAACAGGGCGAGCTGCAACCCGACGATATTAACGACCTGATCATCTCCAAAGAATTGGACACCAAAGGGCAACCTGACCCTGATTTAATTATCCGTACCGGAGGCGAGAACCGCATCAGTAATTTTTTACTTTGGCAAATCGCCTATTCCGAAATTTATGTGACCCAAACGCCCTGGCCGGAGTTTGGCAAGCCGCAATTGATTGACGCTGTGTGGGATTTTCTTGAGCGCGAACGCCGTTTTGGCAAAATAAGTGAGCAGGTTCAGTCCAATATTGCCCCCGCATAAAACCTCATGCCCAACACCAAAAACCTTGAACAATTAAAACATTATACCCTTTCCTTCAAGCTTTTTTTTCAAGCTTTCTGGAAAACAATTGTCGCGTGGATATTGCTCGTCACTTTCGTGATTGTGGCCATCCACTATAATGTGGATAAATCCGTTATTGGCGGCTCTGTCGTAATTTTTGGGATTATTTCCCAAGCCTTTATCGGTTTGATCAATATTGTGGGACTGGTTCCGCTGGTCGGCCCGATTGTGGCCAAAATACTTGCTCTGCCCTTCTTTTGGCTGATTAATGCGCTGGGCTATTTTGTATCGATCATCGCCATAAAAAAAGGGTACAGCAAAGATGTGGTCAACTACCGCATTTTAACCGTCGTTTTATTAGTCGGGATAGTGATTGGTTTTATTTTGGGGAAAGTGCTTTAGTCTTCGAAGAAGAGAAGAAATGACAACTAGGGATTGAATATAAACAGTTAATGTTACGGGTTACAGGTTACAAGTTTTACACCCTGTAACCTGTGACCTGCAACTCGCAACTTTCCGGTATGAACACTTACAAACAGACCACTTCAGAACTTTTTGACCTGCAGAAATACGCCATAAAACTTGGCCTGGATAATATTACCGCCTTAGCTTCTTTTTATAACAATCCACAAAATAATTTTCCCAGTATCCATATTGCCGGGACAAACGGAAAAGGTTCAACCGCATTTTATATTGCCCAAATTTTACGGGCCTGTGACTTAAAGGTCGGTCTTTTCACCAGCCCGCACCTGTATGATTTTCGTGAACGCATCCGAATAAATGATACGCTGATCGAAGAAAGTTTTATTATTGATTTTTGGCGGGACATAAAAGAAAAAGTCCATAATTTAAAAGCCACATTTTTGATACGACCACCTTGATGGCCTTTAAATATTTCTCCGATAAAAAAGTGGATGTGGCCATAATTGAAACCGGGCTCGGAGGAAGGCTGGACTCCACAAATATATTACAACCCGAAAGCGTCGTCTTAACGCCCATTGGCTTCGATCATCAAAAACAACTTGGCAATGATCTCATTTCCATTGCCGGGGAAAAGGCGGGGATTATAAAAAAAGGCGCGGATGTTTTTATCGCTTCCCAAAAAAAGAATGTAAAAGATTTTTTAGTTTCGCGTTGCAGGCAGGCCAACACAGTTTTTTTATTGGATGAATATTTCCAGACTAAAATAACCGACCAGGAAATAACCCGGTTTAGTTTTAAATTAAAAGATAAAATCAGTAAAAAAGAGGTGCTTTTTAACGTGCCCACTCCGGCAACATATCAGGCAGAAAATATTGCCCTGGCTTATTTAACAGCACAGAATTATTGTAAAACAAGAAAGATTGAGTTTGATACCGGCAAAATAAAATCAATAATAGCCAAAAGCAGCTGGCCGGGCAGGATGCAGGTTATCCAAACAAACCCGACTATTATTTTCGACGTGAGCCATAATTTAGAAGGCATTATTAAAACTTTGCAAACCCTGTTTAAAACAATCAACCCCAAAAAAACAGATTTATTATTGGGGATTGTAAACGACAAAGACGCCCGGGCTATTTGTGATTTTATAGGAAACAAATTTAGAAACGTGATTGTAACAGAACCCTCGACCGTGCGCAAACAAGATGGCATCCTGCTTGTCCGAATGCTCGAAGGAAAAAATCAAAGCGTAAAATTTATTAAAGATTTGCAAACTGCTTACGAAGTTGGAAAAGACAACCTAAAAAATGATGATACTTTATTAGCCCTTGGCAGCCACTATTTGATTGGTTCGCTGAATATAGGTTGACTTAGTTGAATGCGTGGCCTAAATTGGCTGCCTCATAAAAATAATATTCCCGTTACAAATCCTCTTAATTAAAATTAGAAATTTACAATATAAACACATCTCAAAAGAAAAAAATATTTTTCAAATCCGAAAGGCCTACCCATGTTAGACATCGAATCTTTAAAGGATAAAAAGATAACCGAATTGACCGAGATTGCCCAAAAACTAAATGTTTCCGGCTTCTCCGGTCTCAAAAAGCAAGAACTCATTTTTCGTATCCTTGAAGAACAAACCGCACAAGAAGGACTCATCTTCTCAAAAGGCGTTCTGGAAATTTTACCCGATGGTTACGGTTTCCTGCGTTCACAAAATTACAGTTACCTGCCGGGACCGGACGATATTTATATTTCGCCCTCGCAGATTAAACGCTTTGGTTTAAGGACCGGCGACACGGTTACAGGACAAATTCGTCCCCCAAAAGATAATGAGCGTTTCTTTGCCCTATTACGGGTTGAGGCCGTGAATTTTGAAAACCCGGAACGTGCACGCGACCGTAAACTTTTTGATACACTTACCCCACTTTACCCGGAAGAACGGCTTGAGCTGGAAACCGTCCGCAACGATTATTCCATGCTGATTATGAACTTGCTCGACCCGATCGGCAAAGGCCAGCGCGGATTGATTGTTGCCCAACCACGTACAGGTAAAACAATCCTTTTACAAAAAATAGCCAACGCAATTACAAAAAACCAACCCGAAGTAGAATTGATGGTTTTATTGATCGATGAACGTCCCGAAGAAGTTACCGATATGGAACGTTCGGTAGATGCCGAGGTCGTCAGTTCAACTTTTGATGAGCCGGCAGAACGCCATGTGCAGGTTGCGGAAATGGTTCTGGAAAAAGCAAAGCGGCTCGTGGAATACAATAAAGATGTTGTGATTTTACTGGACAGTATTACACGTTTGGCCCGCGCGCACAACACGGTTGTACCGCATAGCGGCAAAATCCTTTCAGGTGGTGTGGATTCCAACGCCCTGCAAAAACCCAAACGATTTTTTGGCTCGGCCCGTAATATTGAAGAAGGCGGCAGTTTGACGATCATCGCCACGGCTTTAATCGATACAGGCTCACGGATGGACGAAGTTATATTTGAAGAATTTAAAGGAACGGGCAATATGGAACTTGTGCTCGACAGGCGACTCTCCGACAGACGCGTATTTCCTTCCATTGATATTAATAAATCAGGTACACGTAAAGAAGAATTATTGCTTACCAAAGAAGAACTATCAAGAATCTGGATTTTACGTAAACTGCTTAACGAAATGAATATTGTCGAAGGTATGGAGTTTTTACTGGACAAGATGCGCGAGACAAAAGACAATAAAGACTTTTTACGTTCTATGAGCTCATAAATTTTATCTTGAAAACAGATGAATAAAGTATTATATTGATCGACTTTGTTATAATGGTACAGCCCAACTGAAGTATTTACAGGGCGCATCGACAGTCATGCTCGATTCTTTTTTATGAAATTAATTACGAATCGGTCTACTTTTTGGAGGAAGACATGAAAAAGGGGATACACCCAGATTATAATTATGTTGTTTACAAAGATATTTCAGCAGATTTTTCTTTTTTAACACGCTCAACAGCAACTTCGAACGAAACTATCAAATGGGAAGACGGCAATGAATATCCATTGATAAAAGTTGAACTTTCAAGTGCATCGCACCCGTTTTTTACAGGCAAGCAAAAACTTGTTGACTCTGCAGGCCGGGTAGAAAAATTTATGAAAAAATACAATCGCAAATAACATCGTTGTTTTGATTTTTAACGGAGTGATAAATCTATCATTCCGTTTTTTTTTACCAAATAATTCAGTCACAACAGAATAGCATTACCCACCAAGATTATTAGCCCAAGAAAAAGTATGAAAGACAAAATATTAGGTATCCAGTCTCGTTTGACAGAACTAAATGGAGCACTCTCCGACCCTCAGGTACACTCTGACCAACGCAAATACAGAAACCTTTCCCGCGAACATAACGAGTTAAGTAAAATTATGGAGCAGGGTGAACCATATCTTCTGGCCATTAAAAATTATGAGGGAAATCAGGAAATTATAGCTGCAAACGAGGACCCGGAGCTAGTTGAATTGGCCCAAATGGAACAGGATGAATTAAAAGAACAAATTCAAAAGTACGAAAGTGCCCTAAAAATTTTGCTAATCCCCAAACACCCCGATGATCATAAAAATGCTATTATGGAAATTAGGGCTGGCGCCGGCGGGGATGAAGCAGCCATTTTTGCCGGTGACTTATATCGGCTTTATAGCAAATTTTGCGAAACAAAAGGGCTAAAAACCGACCCAATGAGTTCAAACGTTTCAGAGCGTGGTGGTTTTAAAGAAGTTATATTTTCTATCGAGGGCGAAAATGCTTATGGTACATTAAAATTTGAAAGTGGCGTTCATCGCGTTCAACGCGTGCCAGATACAGAAACTCAAGGCCGCGTACATACATCGGCCGTATCTGTTGTAGTGTTACCGGAAGCCGAAGAAGTGGACGTAGCGATTGCCCCAAATGAACTTCGTATCGATGTATATCGCTCCAGTGGCCCGGGTGGGCAAAGTGTAAACACAACGGATTCAGCCGTTCGTATTACCCACATCCCAAGTGGTTTGGTCGTAAGCTGCCAGGATGAAAAATCGCAATTAAAAAACAAAACAAAAGCATTAAAAGTTTTACGGACCAGATTACTTGATTTAGCGCTTTCTGAACAACATGATGCTGTTGCCGAACAACGAAAATCGATGGTAGGAAGCGGTGACCGTAGTGCAAAAATCAGAACATATAATTTCCCCCAAGGGCGTGTAACAGACCACCGCATAAATTTAACACTTTACAAACTTGACCGGATAATTGAAGGTGATATCGATGAATTAATCGAAGGATTGAACCTTGCAGATAAAAATGAAAGATTAAATCAAGTTCAGTAAAAACCTTCCGAATTTATTAATAAACATTAAGTTAGCTGTTATACGTTTTGAAACCGATCAAAAAAATCTACTTAAATGTTAAGTTTTTTAGCCGAATATATTGCTTTTCATTAATTAGGCAGTATATTTCTCCCTAACCAATTGATAACTTTTTTTATCACTTCTTTCCAGGAAATTCACATCTGAACGGACTCAGGTAACCTGAGGAGTTATGCAATGATACGGCACATTAAGTCGTTACTCGTTGTTCTGGTAATATTTTTTTTACTGTTAGAAATCTATTCTTTTATCGGTACTGTAGATAGTTATGCACATACCGAAAGCCCATCCCCTTATACAAATCTAAAAGATTCACCATAGAAACAATCCCACAAAATAAACAAAAAATTAAAAACTATAATATAATAATCTTTAAGGAGAATTCTTATGAAGAAGATCGCAAACTTAATCTTGGCCCTTGTTTTTACCCTCGCTATCGTGATGGCTGTTATCAACACGGCAGCAACGACAAACAGCTCTAACAAAAAAAGTGTTTATGCTTTAGTTAACCCGGTTCCTCCACCTATTCCTCCGTCCGAATACCGCAAGAAAAGAGACGGTGGTGGAAATTAATCCACGCATACTTTTAGACAATTATTTAACCAACTTTTAATAAGGATTTATCATGAAAAAAATTGCAAACTTAATCTTAGCCGTTGTTTTTACTTTATCGATCGTACTTGCCGTTATCAATACCGCCGCAACTACCAACAGCTCTAACAAAAAAAGTGTTTATGCATTGGTGAACCCGGTTCCCCCACCTATTCCTCCATCTGAATACCGCAAGAAAAGAGACGGTGGTGGAAATTAATCCACACATACTTTTAGACAATTATTTAACCAACTTTTA
>JAJRVW010000007.1 GCA_024277115.1 Calditrichota bacterium | reverse complement strand
GCTTTGTGTTTGATTATAGGATTGTTAGTATGAATCATGAGAGTTACCTTTTTTGTTTTGATTAAAGATTCGACACCTTTATCAAAACGGGTAACTCTCACTTTTGCAAGTGATGTGTCAGATTAAGTCGGAACTAATACAAATTATGCTTGCAGAAGGGTCTCAGTAAGGAAGGAATTTTGCCCGGTGGCATAAATATACCTCGGCGCGCGAAACAGTTGCACCAAAAACTCTTGGAGCAACCTGACAAGGCCGATGTTAACGATTGGCTGTGCGCCTATGCGATGGCGGTTAACGAAGAAGATGCGGATGGATGCATGGTGGTTACGGCCCCTACCAATGGTGCGGCGGGAGTGATACCCGCTGTTTTGTTTTATTTCACAACGCACATGGGAGGCACTGAAGCCCAAGTCAGGGAGTTTTTATTAACGGCCAGTGCCGTAGCCTTATTAAGCACTTGAGTTCTATTTCGGGGGCAGAAGTGGGTTGTCAGGGCGAGGTGGGTTCCGCTGCCGCCATGGCCGCAGCCGGATTGTGCGCTGTTCGGGGAGGGACGTCTGAACAAATTGAGCATGCCGCTGAAATTGCCCTTGAGCACCATCTTGGTATGACGTGTGATCCGGTGCATGGGCTGGTTCAAGTCCCGTGTATTGAGCGAAATGGTTTTGGCGCAATCAAAGCCTATACCGCTGCGTCGCTTGCGTTACATGGAAGCGGTAAGCATTTTATGTCTTTGGATAAATGCATTGTGGCAATGAAACAAACGGGTGAGGAGATGTCTATAAAGTTTAAAGAAACATCGTTAGGCGGGTTGGCTGTTGCCATTACTGAGTGTTAAAAACCCTGATTTATCAGGCCTTAAAAGTCATTGATGGTTATCGGGAACACCTAGAGCATCTTTCTTTTGCAGATAACGTGCTCCGTTCTGTTGCGGGTGAGCGGATTTGTATTGATTACTTGGAGATCAAAAGTTAATAATCATTCGCAGTGTATAAAAATTCAAAGAGTCCTTAATGGGTTTTCTTTGCCGTTGGTCACAGTAGACGGCATCGAATGTATTTTTGATGTGCGTGCCAGAAATATAATTTCCAGTGTAGGTGTAGTAGAATAAGAATATACGCAAGTAAGCCAGCGTATTCTCAAGAGCTTCGTTTGAAGTGCTGTTGAATTTCACAGGATCAAAAAAGAATAAAAACACAGGATATAAATGAAATATCGTGCTGAAATCGATGGTCTAAGAGCCGTGGCTGTAATCCCTGTGATTTTATTTCATGCGGGTTTTCAACAGTTTAGTGGCGGATTTGTAGGTGTTGATGTCTTTTTTGTTATTAGCGGTTACCTGATTACAACAATAATTCTTTCGGAAAAAGAGCGGGGCGATTTTTCACTGGTCAATTTTTATGAGCGTAGGGCTCGACGTATTCTTCCCGCCCTATTTTTTGTCATGTTCATTTCCCTGCCATTTGCTTTGTTTTGGTTATTGCCTTCCGATATGAAGGACTTTTCTCAAAGTCTGATTGCGGTGGCTACATTTTCTTCAAACATTCTTTTTTGGCAAGAGACCGGTTATTGGGGTGTGGATAACGAATTAAAACCCTTGTTGCATACATGGAGCTTAGCAGTCGAGGAGCAATATTACATACTGTTCCCACTTTTTCTGATGTTAATGTGGAGGTTTCGAAAACGCTGGATACTTGGTTCATTTGCTCTTCTCGCTGCAATAAGCCTGACTACTTCGCAGTGGGGTGCCTATTACAAGCCTACAGCTAATTTCTTTTTATTGCCGACTAGGGCGTGGGAGCTGGCCATTGGGGCAAGCATTGCATTTTATTTTCTATATAGAAAACAGGAGATTCGTGCTCTTTTGTCGCATAAGATTATTGATGAAACACTGGGAATACTTGGCTTGTTATTGATTGGATATTCGGTTTTTTTCTTTAGCGAGGAGACTCCTTTTCCAGGTTTTTTTGCTTTAGTGCCGACTATTGGAGCAGGGCTGATTATTCTTTTTACCTCCAAAAATACCTTTGTTGGACGTTTACTAGGATCTAAAATCCCAGTTGGTATTGGACTCATCAGTTATAGTGCTTACCTTTGGCATCAGCCGCTTTTTGTTTTTTCCCGTCATAGAAATTTAACAGAGCCGGACACACTGCTATTTGTAACGCTTTCTGTTGTAACCCTTCCGCTTGCCTACCTGAGCTGGAGATATATAGAAAAACCTTTTAGATCAACGAAACTCTTTAGCAGAAAGGCAGTCTTTATATTTGGAGCCGTCGGCTCGGTAATATTTATTGCGATTGGGTTAGCCGGAACACTGACAGGCGGTTTTAATGACTGGAATTTCAGGAGCAAATTAACGCAAGATTCCATAGAAGAGAAATGGAAAATAAATTATGGGTTAAGTAAAGCATGTGAGGGGCCATTTAGGTTGATTCCTGAGTGCAGTACAAGTAAAAATCCAGAAATTTTAGTTTGGGGTGATTCGTATGCAATGCATCTGGTACAAGGAATTAAGGCGTCCAATCCTGATGCCAAAATTATACAGATGACAAAAAGCGCTTGTGGTCCATTCTTTGATATTTCTCCTGTTTCTTCAAATCCTAATTACGCATTTAACTGGGCTGAGAGTTGTTTAAAGTTTACACAGGAAGTTCGCAAGTGGATTAAAACAAATAATTCGGTCAAATACGTTGTGGTTGCAGCACATTTTAATAATTATCTATCCAAAAAAAATAGACTTCTTTATCGAAATGGCAGGTTTGAGAATGCAAATATTAATGCGGTAACCCGTGCGTTTAAAAAAACACTCGGTGAGTTGCAGTCCATGGGGGTTACCCCTATCATTTTCTCATCGCCTCCAGCCAATGGCATTGATCTAGGGAGGTGCCTAGCAAAAGCAGAATGGATGGGGTTGGATTTAGATAAATGTGATTTTTCTTTAAATCAAATGACACAAGATAGAATAGGCGAATATAATTTTTTGGAAAGTTTTAAGAAGAACTACCGTATTATTCGTCTTGATAATCTGCTTTGTGGTGATGTTCAGTGTAAAACACATTTAGGCGCTACTTGGATATTTAGAGATAAAGCTCACTTTTCACATGCAGGCTCAGCGG